>CAMBDN010000046.1 GCA_945865355.1 Legionella genomosp. 1 | reverse complement strand
AGTATTATCTGGCACCGAAGCCGATGTCAGCGCCTTAAAGAAATACACCACCTCTCAGTGTAAAGACTTCTTCGTCACGAAGAAGGCAAATTTCTATACGGCGAATTTTCTAACAAAGAATGATCAAGATTTAACAATCACCATGAATGCAGCTAAACCAACATGGGTCATTAACAACAACCCAACAGCTGCCGCTTCAGAAGAGGATATTGATGATGGGTTTGACCATTCGGACTCACCATCCTACAAAATATAAAGCTTGTCTGCAAAGACAGGCTACGTGACAGCGGCACCAGTATTGTATACACTTGCTTCATTGACGATAGTACATACGCCTCTACCGGACAAACCTATAAAGAGGGTATTATGAATTACCACTTTAACAAATGATTTTACGACACTTACCTAATGCGCTAACGCTTATTCGTTTGGCCTTAATTGCACCATTTTTGGTGTCTCTTTACCAACAGGAATATGTCCACGCCTTTTATATTTTCATTCTAGCTGGCTGTACAGATGGACTAGACGGGTTGCTTGCTAGGCATTTTCATTGGCAAAGCCTCTTTGGTTCATTTACTGATCCTCTTGCTGACAAGCTTTTAATTGCTTCGAGTTTCATATCGTTAGCATTAATCGGCATGCTGCCCTGGTGGTTAGTCACTCTTGTCTTCTTGCGCGATTTAACCATTTCCTTTGGCGTCGTAGCCTGGTACTGGCTTGTTCAGAGAAAATTAAATTTTAAACCCACCAATTTAAGTAAAATAAATACCGTATTACAGATATCATTATTAACTTTGTGTCTATTTGAACTCGCCTATTTCAAATTTGCCCCCTATTTGGTCGAGACACTTATACTACTAACGACGCTCACCACCGCAAGCACTTATATTGATTATGTGTGGACGTGGGGGAAAAAAGCGTGCAAAGATACTCATCTTGCCAAATGAACCGTCAACTTGCCTTAGCGATCCAATTAAATGATGAGGCTACCTTCTCGGATTTTTGCTGGGGAAATAACGACTTACTAAAGCAACAATTAGAAAATACCTTAAAAGGGAGTGGCGAGCAGCTTATATACCTTTGGGGGGCTACTGGCAGTGGAAAATCACATCTTTTACAAGCCTGTTGTCAGGCAATGAATGGCAATAAGTCAGCCATTTATCTTCCTTTGCAAACCCTCAAAGAGTGGGGCCCGCAAGTCATTGATGGAATTGATGAGCAAGCACTCATAGGAATCGACGACATTGATGCTGTCGCCACCATCCCAGCATGGGAGGAGGCCATTTTCCACTTATACAATCGTGTCCGTGATAATGAGCAAACAACACTGATCATTACGGGTAAATGTCCCCCTGCACAGATTCCGCTTCGCTTGCCTGATCTACGTTCACGCTTAGGCTGGGGTCTCGTTATCCAGCTTAATGAATTGAACGACCATGATAAAATTAACACCCTAAAATTGCATGCGCATAAACGCGGCTTTGAATTATCAACGAGTGTAGGGCAATTTTTACTGAGCCGCTGCGCCCGCAATATGCACGACCTACACACCTTGCTTAACCGCTTAGATGAAGCCTCTCTCATTGCTCAACGTAAAATTACGATTCCCTTTGTCAAAAATATTCTAGGTATTTGACTTTTTACAAGTTTCTTCTATACCTTAAAAGTCTAATCATTTTTCTAGGGAGGGAGAAATGGGCGATTTATTTCCTATATATGCTAAAATAATTCCGATTGACGGAAATTCGCGCTCAATTTCCGCACCATTAATTCAAAAACTTAGTCAATTTACTACGCAACATTACCACATTGAAAATACATCAGCCTTCATTGATAACGTATTAAAACCTCAGCAAATGGGTGAGCTTATCATTTTCTCAGGAGAGGCGGACGAACTAGTGGGGTTTACCCGTATCTATCAACAACAATTGGAGCTTAAAGGCATACCCATCAAAATTTATTCTACGATTACTTACAATAACCAAACTCATAACACCAGCATTGCCGGAGCTCGTCTCGGACTAACAAGAACCATGAAATACAAACTTTCCCATCCAGGTGAGGAGTTAGTGCACTTCGCGTCTGTCAGCACAGCGAGCAAATACCAATTTTTAACAAGGATCAGCAACACGATCTACCCAAGACCCAATAGTGACGTGCCTGAAGAGATACTACGCTTGGCTAAAATCCTAAAAGAGAGTAACAATTGGCCTTCTAGCGCCACTCACCCGATGGTAATTGGTGGACAATTGTTGAAAAAGCAACAACTCCCCGCCGAAACGGCCACCGATGATCCGCTTACCAATTATTATCTGTCATTAAATCCCGATGGTGCGCAGGGCAAAGCGTTATTAGTATGCATCCCTTTGAATATACGTAATATCGGTTATGGCATTAGGCAACTGCTAACCCAAGCGTCTCCGGATCACTTAAATCAACTGGCGAACGCGGGTGTATAGGGCTGAAGAACGTATGATGATGTGCGATCGATTCTATAGTGGCTGGTTTTGACTCTTGTCGTACAAATGATGGAGTGATCGTCTTTTCAAATCGTGTTAACTGCTCTACTTTACTCGTTAAACGATCAAACCGAGCCACTTTATTTGCTAATTTATTCAATTCTAGCCGATTCTGTGACACCAGTGCTCTGTCTGCCAAGATGTCAATACGCTCTTTATCCAAACCCATCCATTCTCCTACTATATTATCTAGCGCTGGACGTTGAACAAACCAATATAAACTCAATGCGGCTAATCCAACCACAGCACTAGCAACAACCACCGGCAAAAACGTTGCCGATGCAGTGGCAACGAAAAGTCCAGCTACCGCTAAAGCAAGCGTTTGCCCTGCAAAAAAGCCCCCACCAAAAAAGAACGTCGCGGTAACCGCTGCCGTAAAAAATTTTGCAGCCTGCAAAACCGGGCTATCTAGCGCCGCTAGATATGCTTTTCGCGAGTCATCCAACGCGTCGTAACGACTGGCAAGCATGGCAAGCATTTGTTGTAATGCTTGTCGTTTATCAGCATCAGTTGACTCATCAGCATAACAATCATCAATATGCATTTTGAGTTTGTTAATTTGCTCAACCTGCTTCAATAAGATATCTAATAACTGGGTGGATTTCCCTAGTTTAATGCCAACGGTTTTAGCAATTTCTACTAAATCAAAAAAATAAAAAAGGCCCACGGACAAGAGAGAAAAACCAATGCCTGCTAAAAAGAGGACCGATGTTGGAACGGACGCAAAGGAACCTAGAATAGAGGCAATCGCATCAAAACCTTCACTAACAGCCACCAATGTTCCAGCCATTGCTAAAAACGCAAACAATGCCTTTTTAGACCAACTGGTAGGTGGCTCCTCCGTTTTATTACTAAGCTCGTAGGCACTCAAAAATGAATCATCCAGGTCTTCTAACAAAGACGCGCGTAAAGACTCTAACAAAAATCGTGATTGTTTATCATATGCTATCTTTTTGCTCAGCCACGAGACGAGCTCTGCCTGCAGTATTTCGCCATCTAGCGGGAGATTCCAAGCGGATAAAATTGGATCGTCAATCACCAGGCACAGCTGCCCTAATAATTTTTTCGAACGTGAACTGAGTGATAGTGAGAACAGTTGACTATTCATTTTACCAAGTCCTCCAGAAGGCCAACGGACTATCGCCACAAATAAATCGTGAGGAAGTTACAGGGCTTCTATACGTCATCATGGAGCAAAACTCATTTCTAGAACCCCTTGTTCAACATGGGCTCTGAACGAACTGTCCAAATTCAACTCTCCCACCGAGTGTGACCGTTTGAAAAAAGAATGTCGGACTGCCGAACCTGCCCTTGGTTTCATCACCAATTGATCGGCAGGTTGCTCATGCGGCGCAAATCGTTCATTTTTTTTAGACAACTGTTCAATCTGTTGTAGCGCTTGCAATTTATCAGCCACTCTTTTCTCAAGGTTTCGTAACTTCCGGGTCTGCTGATTGGCGACATCACTGTCAGCAAAAGCGACGATCTTATCCTTGTGGAAACCAAGCAACCCGCCAATACGATTTTGAAATCCAGGACGTTGCACGAACCAATACACACTGAAAGCAGCCGCACTCAACACCAAACTCGCAGCCAGAATCGGCCAAAATGCGGTCGCAGCAGTTGCACCACAAAAAGTCGCAACAGCTAACCCCAGGGACTTACCTGCAAAAAACCCGCTTCCTAAAACAAGCCCACCCTCAAGTGTGGCTATGGTGAATTGTACGGTTTTCAAATAAGGGTTATTTAATTTGGCAAGATACGCTTTGCGCACGTCATTTAAGCCACCATAACGTACGACCAACATTTTTACGGCTTCATGAAGCGCCTGTAGCTCCTTCGTATCCGTTGTGTCAGCATAGCAATCATCAATGTCGTTTCTCAGCTTATTAAGCAGCAAAACCTCCTCGTTACACACATCCAGCAATTCGTGAGATCGCTTTAACTTAGTACCTAGAATTTTAGACATTTCAACGCGATCAAAATGATAAAATAAGGCCAGTGATATTCCCGCAACGACTAGACCTGCGCCAACAACAACCATAGTCGGGATTGCAAAGGTACCCAAAATCGCTGTAATACCACTAAACCCTGTACAAATGGCTAAAATACTACCAGCGACGACTAATATTTTAAATTCTGCGTTAGTTATCCAACTGACTGGTTTTCTATCCTTTTGCTGACTTAGTGCTGTAGAACTCAAAAATGACTCGTGCAAATCTGCTAACAAAGACCCTCTTAACGTCTCGAGCATCAGTCTTTTGCTTTTCATATCAGCATTTATTTCTTTCTCAAGCCATGCAATTAAGTCAGCTCGCTGAATCTCGTCATCCCCTCGCTTTGTCCATTCTTGCAAAGTAGCATCATCAACCAACGCGCTGAATTGGCGTATTAACTTTTTTGAACGCTTACTTATCATCACCCATTTGGTCATTAAAGCTCCTTAATACAGGAATGCCAAAAATCGATTAGTTATCCTCAGGACTTACGAAAAACAGTATTCACGTCATCCCGAACAATGTGAGGGCTCTCCTAGAGAAGAGACTGAACGATTGTTCAGGATGACGTTAACCTTGGTTTTTCGTAAGTCCTAACCCTAACTGGCACTCGAAACAACAAGCTCGAAAAAAACCAAAAATGCCACTTAGATAAGCTAGTAGCTCATTATTTTATCTTTATAATATTAACATAACATTAAGGGTAATTAAGATAACACGGTTAACTTTTTGAGAATAAGTCAGCTATTGAAGGCGCGTTTGTCCCATGAGCCGACTCAACTGCGGTGAAATGACCCACAGTATCGAAGCTATCAGCAATGTAGTTAAACCAATATAAGCAAACACACCCGTATAAATCATCAATGACTCCATTCCAGGCTGCAAATTAACGGGTAAGGCGGTATAAGTAGCGATTTTAGCACCAAGAAAACCGGCTACCGATGAGGTCAAAAACCACATGCCCATCACAAATCCAGAAATCTGCTTTGGTACTAATTCTGCAATCATCGCCACACCTAAAGCAGAAACCAGCAACTCACCTAAGCCCTGAAGTAAGTAGCTAGCCACCAACCACAAAGAAGAGACCATTCCGGCGTCATCATGTGCAAAGCGTGCAAAATACAGCACTAAGAAAGATAAACCACAAAAGGTCATCCCCAAAGCGAATTTATAAGGTACTGGGAAAGTGTATCCCTGTCGGCTCAATATCGCATAGACCATCGCCAATACAGGACTCATAGTAACAATCCAAATTGGATTTAACGCCTGAAAACTTTGCGGATCAATATTGATTCCAAACAGGCTCGCATGAACATTATTCACTGCAAATAAAGTAATTGATGTTGGCATTTGCTGGTAAAGCGTGAAAAAAATCACCGCTTCCAACATCAAGATAATAGCCAGTAACATTCGCTTCTTTGACGAAGTATGTTCACGACTCATATAGAAAAAATAGACGGAAACCACAATAAAAATGATCAGCCATAGCAATTTTCTTGCTATGGTCACATGTTGTAAAAGATACGCCGAAGCAATCGTTGCTGCAAAAATACCGAGAATGATTATCGCCCACTGCCAAAGATGAATAGAACGACGATCAGCTGGTGTATCAATCGCAGCCACGTATTGCCGTTGAAACACATAATTTGCAAGCCCGAGCAAGATACCAATAAAGCTGGCTAAATAGGCATATTGATACCCATATTTACTGGACAATGTCGGCCCAACAAACAACGCAAAGATTGATCCCAGATTAATGGCCATGTAATACAAGGTGAATGCACTATACAATCGGGGATCTTGCTCCTCATAACATTTTGAAAGCAGACTGGATGGATTGGACTTAAATAATCCATTGCCGACACAAATTAATCCTAACGCAAAAAAAACATGCTGTTTGTCAATCAACGTTAATGTTAAATAGCCCAGAGCTAATACGATTAAACCCAGAACAAGGGTTCGCTTCGTACCTAGTACCTTGTCACCCAGATATCCCCCAATGGCGACCATGCCATAAACCAGTGCGAAAAATGCACCAAATGTGTAATAAGCTTTATCTTCACTAAACCCTAAATGACGAATGAAAAAAAGAGTCAGGATCCCTTGCACAGTGTAATACCCGAACCGCTCCCAGACCTCTAACATGAACACCATATAAAAAGCACGTGGTTGCTCTTGAAATAAAGATAGCTTTAGCCTTGCCATACCACCCGCCAGTCAACTATATTTCCCCCTATAGTACTTTAAAAATAATTAATAATCATGGCAAAAATTGCCCTCTATTTAGCCGGAGGTGGTGCACGCGGTGCCTACCAAGCCGGTGTATTGAAAGCCCTTGGCGATATATTAAAAGTCAAAAAGCTCCCCTTCGCGATGGTCAGCGGTGTGAGCATAGGATGTATCAACGCAGCGATCATCACTCAATACGCTGATGATTTTGCTACAGGAATCACTAAGCTTGAAGAATTATGGAGTAGCATTCGCTGTCAACAAATTTTTAATTCAAGCAATTATCAATTGAGTAAATCTGTTATACGTAACTTAAGTAATATAATTGTTAGCCAAAGCCAAACGGGCCACCTATTAGATACGACGCCCCTTCACCAATTCATTAGTGATAATATTGATTTTGAACGACTTCATGCCGCTATTTCCAGCAATCTATTAGAAACAATGGAGGTGATTAGTACTTGCTATGAGACACAGCAGACCATCTCATTTTATCAACATCATCAACCTGAATTTGAAGATTGGCATTACCCTCGCCATATTAGTCAGCGTGCAACAATAAGCCAAGAGCACCTTCTTGCATCGAGCGCTTTGCCACTTTTTTTCCCAACCGTTAGAATCGATGGACTTCATTATGGCGATGGCGGCATGGGGCTGGTTGCCCCACTTCGGGGTGCGGTGCGCTTCAATGTTGATAAAATCCTCATTTTAGGAACACGACAACTACCCGTTTTTCCAAACATGGAAAAACTTCGAAATAGCGACATCGGTTTTGCTCATATCTTAGGCAACATGCTCAATGGATTGTTTCTTGATAATCTAGATCGTGACATTGAGTTGGTTAATCGTATGAACGATATTGCTCGATTGCTATCGATGTGGAAAAAGCGTCGCTCCCCTTGGCGGCCAATCGAAACCCTGCAATTACGCCCTAGTGCTAACATTTCTGAAATGGCGCAAGCTCAATATCTGACCATGCCAACGTTGCTTCGTTATTTACTGAACGTTCTAGGTGCACAAAGTCATTCAGGCGATTTATTAAGCTTTTTACTTTTTGAAAAAGAGTTTACGATGGAGCTAATTGAATTAGGTTACAATGACACGATAGCGTCGGCTGATGTGATTAGGGCATTTTTTGCTGAATGATCTCCGTATGCAGCGAAGCGAAATATGGGGATCTACCGTCTTAACGCCATCGAACTTACTTGTGATGAAAGGACGTCAATACCGGTGCAGTATCAGGCATAACACCATGCCAAATGAAAAATGCTTCTGCTGCTTGCTCGATTAACATTCCCAAACCATCTACGGCATCACAACCTATACTCCGTGCCCATGCTACAAAGGGAGTTGCTTCCGTTTTATTGTAGGCTAAATCATAACAAAATGGTTTTGTTGCCATCAATGTTGGTGGTAGCGTTAAACCATCACCAGCAAGACTGGCAGACGTGGCATTGATAATTACATCGTAGGAGTATTCTTCTGCATACGCTGCTAAATCAATGAACGTCTGACAACTGGTTTCTGGAAAATCTAAGTGCAACGCTTGCGCTTTTTCTGAAGTACGATTAGCGATTGTTAATTTTAACGGGTGAGCATCGAGCAAAGGTCCCAACACCCCGCGTGCCGCACCCCCTGCACCCAGCAATACGATTTTTTTGCCGGCTAGTTCAACATAATGGCCGATATCACGCAGCAGGCCAACACCATCGGTGTTATCTGCATGAAGGCGACCCGCTTGCATCCATAACGTATTAGCCGCCTGAGCTTGCATACAGCGTCGACTCCGTTGCTCACTCATTGCAAAAGCACGCTGCTTGCAGGGAAGGGTAATATTTAATCCCTTCCCCCCTTGATTGAAAAAATCACCCACTTGTTGTTCAAAGAGGGATAAGTCAATCTGAATTTTATTGTAAGCCAGTGCGCGCCCTGTTTGCTCAGCAAAAAGCTGATGGATAATAGGCGATAAACTATGAGCAACGGGGTATCCCATAACAGCATAATGCGGGATCATTTCTTCAACGCTCATTCCACCAAACTCTTACTAACCAACTCAAGCAAATCACGTGATAACTCCACGGCGGCCAACCGTTTAAGTTGCTGCTTTATTAATTGTTGTCTTGGTGCATTTAATCGTTGCCAGCGCGTAAATGGAGCAGCAAGGCGAGCAGCTATCTGTGGGTTTATTTTATCCAATTTTAGCAGCATGTCTGCTAAAAACTCGTAGCCACTGCCATCAACCGCATGAAAATGCCGTGGATTACTTTGTGTGAATGCCCCCAAAACTGCCCGTACTTTATTGGGATTTTTAATGTTAAACGCTGGATGTGAAAGGAGTTTTTTTACCGAAACGAGCGTATCAGGGCGTTCACAACAAGCTTGCAGAGCAAACCATTTATCAAGCACCAACTCATCGTTTTGCCATTGTTGATAAAAACCATCTATCGCCTGTTGCCTTACCTCTGTTTGCGAGCAATTAACCAGCAAAGCCATGGCTGTTATTTGGTCTGTCATGGTTTCGGCTTTCGCAAACTGTTGCAGACATTGGGCTAATGATTTTTCCTCCTCTGCCCGCATGATTAATCGCAAACAAACATTGCGTAGCTTACGTCGGCTGTAGGAAGACCCATTCATCGCGTGATCTTCTTGCAACCATAATGACCGATAGCCAACCGCTGCCTCAACAGCGAGGGCTTTTCCAAGTTCTTCATGGAAAAAATCACGCGCCGCTTCAACACGATCAACATCTATCTCCGTCAACGTAGCAGCGACCTCCTCAAACCCAGGCGGAGTTAATAGTTCAGCACGTAATGCAGCATCCATAGACTCGTCAACTAATACGTGGCGATAAGCCGCAATCAATGGCTCGGCGATGCTCCACTGCTCACGAGGCGAATGATAAAAAGTATCAATGCACTTCAGCGCTAATCGTTGCGCTGCATCCCATTTAGCAAAACCATCTGTTTCAAAACGCAATAAGGCCAGTAGCTCCTCCTGAGTCATCTCACGATTTAATGTCACGGGCGCTGAAAATTCGCGCAGCAGAGAAACAATGGGTTTTTCCGACAGACCACCAAAGCGAAACGTTTGTTCCTTTTCCCGCAGTTCCAACACGCTATGATCAATGGGCAGCGCGTCTCCATTTGCACTAAATAGAGCAATGCGAATGGGAATATGGAATGGCTTTTTCTCCTCACTATCCGGCGTTTGCGGACAACTTTGTGTCAACGTAAGTAGCAAACATCCATCTTGATAGTTGGTCTTTACAGCAACCTCTGGTGTCCCCGCTTGACTATACCAATGCTTAAATTGGCTAAAGTCAACATTGTTGGCATCTTCCATCGCAGCAACAAAATCATCGATCGTCACCGCTTGGCCATCATGGCGCTTAAAATATAAGTCCATGCCTCGACGAAAACCCGCCTTACCCAATAACGTCTGTTGCATTCGGATGACTTCGGCGCCTTTATTATAAATCGTTGCCGTGTAAAAATTATTAATTTCCTGATACGATTCTGGTCGAACCGGATGCGCCATACTACCCGCATCCTCTGGAAACTGCTGATTACGTAAGACTTTGACATCCAGAAGGCGAAAAACATCCCGTGAATTCATATCACGCGAAAATTCTTGATCACGAAAGACCGTTAGTCCCTCTTTCAGGCTCAATTGAAACCAATCACGACACGTCACTCTATTGCCGGTCCAATTGTGGAAATATTCATGTCCCACAACCCCTTCAATGTCAGCATAATCCTGATCTGTTGCGGTATCTGGCCGAGCAAGAATGTATTTTGAATTGAAAATATTTAATCCCTTATTTTCCATGGCACCCATGTTGAAATCACTAACAGCAACAATCATAAAAATATCAAGATCGTATTCGCGACCATACTCTTTTTCATCCCACTGCATTGCTTTTTTTAGCGAAATCATGGCATGCGCACACTTATCTTCATTTCCTGGTTCAACATAAATGTGCAAATCAACTTTTCTACCTGAACAAGTCACAAATTGATCCTGCACACAAGCCAATTTACCAGCAACCAATGCAAACAAATACGATGGTTTCTTGAAAGGGTCTTGCCAAATAACCCAATGCCGTCCATCATCTGTTTCACCTGAATCCGATAAATTTCCGTTCGACAGTAATATCGGGTATCGTGCTTTATCAGCACTTATTCGCGTCGTATAAGTAGCTAACACATCCGGTCTATCTAGAAAAAATGTCATCCGGCGAAAACCTTGCGCCTCGCACTGCGTACAAAACATTTGCTGTGAACGATAAAGCCCCGATAATTTTGTATTGTCCTGTGGATAAATGCGCGTTTCAATGGTCAATATAAATGCATCAGGGCAATGAGGGATGATTAAATCACCCTGCACAAGCCGGTACTCTTCTTTAGTCAGGGGCTTGTCATTCAAGAGAATACCAATGAGTTCCAATTCATCGCCATATAAATGCAACTCACCAGGATGTTGTCGATGTAATTGCATACGATTAATCACTCGTGCATGGTCATCATGCAGGTCAAAATCCAGAGCCACTGTTGCTACTGCAAAGGTAGGTGGCTGGTAATCTTTCAAGTAAATTGTACCTTCTGGCATGATCTTTGCTTCTCCTCTATGAACGAATGACACTAATTCTTGATTAATAATAATAATTTTATTAAAAAAAAACGGAATGGGATATTCCAAGAGATTGAATTTCGCCTATACTGAAATTAAAGGAAGAGTTTCTCGCGTTTAGTCTCAAAAAGCAAAAATGGTAACAAAAATTAACATGATTGATTCAACCTAGGGAAAACAGTTGTATCGGAGCGAGAACAGCTAATATGCTGAGGATAAAGTTGTTTTTCCCGGGGTCGATAAGGATTAGTGAAAGGGGATGACCGAAATGAATACACAAGAGTTTTTAGCCGGCTATACACGCCGCTTTGTGGATAATAAAGCAGAAGAAATGAGTTTGGATGAATACTTGGAACTGTGTCGCACAGATCCTTCTGCTTATGCTAACCCTGCACAACGCTTATTAATGGCCATCGGTGACCCCGAAATGGTTGATACTCGCCATGATCCCATCTTATCGCGAATTTTCTCTAATAAAATTATTCAACGATACACCGTATTTGACGACTTTTATGGCATGGAAGAGCCCATCGAACAGATCGTTGGTTTTTTGAAACATGCCGCTCAAGGCTTAGAGGAAACGAAACAAGTATTGTACTTGCTCGGTCCAGTTGGCGGTGGCAAATCATCCTTGGCAGAAAAGATGAAGGATTTAATGCAAAAAACACCGTTTTATGCCATCAAAGGTTCTCCGGTTTTTGACTCACCTTTGTCATTATTTGATCCAGAGGAAGACGCCGCATTACTGCAGGAGCGCTACAATATCCCCAGCCGCTATTTGCGCTACATCATGTCCCCTTGGGCCATTAAAAGGCTGCATGAATTTAATGGAGACATTAATCAATTTCGCGTGATTAAGGTTAAACCCTCCCGCATGAAACAAATTGCCATTGCTAAAACTGAGCCAGGTGATGAAAACAACCAAGATATTTCATCATTAGTGGGTAAAGTGGATATTCGTAAATTGGAAGAATTTTCTCAAGATGATCCCGATGCCTATAGCTATTCTGGTGGCCTCTGCCGCGCTAATCGTGGCCTACTAGAATTTGTTGAAATGTTCAAAGCACCCATTAAAGTTTTACATCCCTTACTTACCGCTACACAGGAAGGGAATTACAATCCCACCGAAGGTTTGTCTTCTATTCCATTTGAAGGGATTATTCTTGCTCACTCCAACGAAGCAGAGTGGCAAACGTTTCGCAATAATAAAAATAATGAAGCCTTTATCGATCGCATCAATATTGTCAAAGTACCTTATTGCTTGCGCGTATCTGAAGAACTAAAAATCTACCGAAAACTCGTTGAAAATAGTTCGCTCACTACCGTGCCTTGTGCACCAGGTACCTTAGATATGCTGGCACAATTCTCAGTTTTAACCCGATTGAAAGAGCCACAAAATTCAAGCATTTATTCCAAGTTGCGCGTTTATAATGGCGAAAGCTTAAAAGATACCGATCCCAAAGCCAAATCCTACCAAGAGTACCGCGACTTTGCAGGTGTCGACGAAGGCATGAGCGGAATCTCAACCCGTTTTGCTTTCAAAATTCTCTCTAAGGTGTTCAATTTTGACCTCACAGAAATTGCTGCCAATCCCGTTCATTTACTTTATGTATTGGAGCGCCAAATTGAGCAAGAGCAGCTACCACAAGAAATGCATGAGCGTTATCTAAACTTTATCAAAGAATATTTATCACCGAAATACGTTGAATTCATTGGCAAAGAAATCCAAACAGCCTATTTGGAATCCTACTCAGAATATGGACAAAATATTTTTGACAGGTACATCACCTATGCTGATTTCTGGATACAAGACCAAGATTATAGAGATCCTGATACCGGTGAAATTTTTGACAGAGCAGCCCTTAATACCGACCTAGAAAAAATAGAGAAACCGGCGGGCATTTCTAACCCCAAAGATTTCCGCAACG
>CAMBDN010000045.1 GCA_945865355.1 Legionella genomosp. 1 | reverse complement strand
ATACGTTGCGAGACAACTTCAAGCGACTTTATATCCAATGGAAGGGTGATTTGACTCATTATTTCCGCGACATTTTAATTTAGATGCCGCATTCTAACCCTTATCCAGCGCGGGTTCTACTACCTACAGATGCGCAGAAGAGCCGAATTGACTTAAAACAGTGGGGTTATTGCCATTTTCCATAGCTCATCCAGCCATTGCTCATGCGATTTTCAGCCGGGTGCTGCGGGTTCAGATCAGCTAACTTTTACACCAAAAATAAATAGCTAGAAAAAGCATTAAGATGCGTATTCGACGTAACGTCACACCAAGCCATTACGAGGTATTCCAAGAAAAAATGAATTTTTTCTTGACGAAAGCCCCTATGGGACAGTAGGATACAAAAAAGTTTGAGGCAGCGATAGACAGTACTTAGGCATTGGAAGGTAGATTATTTTACAGGCATTCGTTTTTCTACGAATAAAGCGTACAATTCTGCCAACTGCCAACTGCCAACTGCCAACTGCCAACTGCCAACTGCCAACTGCCAACTGCCAACTGCCAACTGCCAACTGCCAACTGCCAATAATAGTGTATGGAAAACTATCATAAAAATCGATAGTTTAGAGTTTATTTATATGGATTATAAGGATTTATGTTGAGATGTTAGCTTTACAAAAAAACGATTTGATTCAGCGAATTGAAAGAAAAAATGCTATGGTAGGCATTGTTGGACTGGGATACGTGGGGTTACCATTACTCCTTCGCTGCTGTGAAGCAGGTTACAACGTTATAGGATTTGATATAAGCGAGGACAAAGTAACCGCTTTGTCTAAAGGAAAAAGCTATATTGAACACATCCCTGATGACCGTATTCTGATGTATTCGTCAGGAACTCAGGAACTCAGGAACTCAGGAACATTTCAAGCAACGTGTGATTTTTCTCAAGCCTTAGAAGCGGATATTCTTATCCTCTGTGTTCCAACGCCGCTCAATAAATATCGTGAACCAGACCTACATTTTATCACAGACACAGTTGACGCTCTACTTCCTTATCTTCGGCCTGGACAAATGCTCTGTCTTGAGAGCACAACATACCCAGGAACAACCGATGAAGAGTTGGCTCCGAGAGTTGAGTCTCGAGGTCTAAAAATTGGAGAGGACATTTTTCTTGTCTTCTCCCCAGAGCGCGAAGATCCAGGAAACCCTAATTTTACTACACGCACCATCCCCAAAGTATGCGGTGGATTTACGCCGGCTTGTCTTGAAGTAGGTATTAGCTTTTACAGCAATATTGTGGACCAAGTTGTTCCAGTAAGCTCTACCCGTGTGGCTGAGCTTACAAAAATATTAGAAAACATTCATCGCGCAGTGAATATTGGCCTAGTTAATGAGATGAAAATCGTGGCTGACAAAATGGGCATCGATATACACGAGGCAATACGTGCGGCAGCTACAAAGCCGTTCGGCTTCGTAGCCTATCAACCTGGGCCAGGCCTTGGTGGGCATTGCATCCCAATCGATCCTTTCTATTTAACCTGGAAAGCACGCGAGTATGGCATACATACCCGTTTCATTGAATTAGCGGGAGAAATTAATGCATCGATGCCTGATTATGTTGTTTCAAAAATTATTTTAGCTCTCAACGCAAGACAAAAAGCTGTATCAGGGAGTCGAATACTAATTTTAGGGATTGCCTACAAAAAAAATGTTGATGACATGCGTGAATCTCCCTCCGTTGTGATTATGGAGAAGCTTCAGGATTTGGGTGCCAATGTTTCTTATAGCGATCCACATGTACCTTCTTTCCCCCAAATGCGTGAGCATCATTTTGATTTATCAAGTGTGGCACTTAGCCCAGATAATTTAATCACTTACGACTGCGTTGTTTTAGCCACAGATCACGATAAATTTGATTATTCCTGCTTAAAGCAACATGCCAAATTGATCATTGATTGCCGTGGTCGGTATTCTGAAGTAACGGACTCCATTATAAGGGCTTAAACTATGCGACACTCTTTACCGCCTATCCGTGATCGTAAAATACGCTTCGCTATTGTAGGATGTGGTCGAATTGCTAAAAATCATTTTGATGCCATTCAATCCTATGCAGACAATGCAGAAATTGTCAGTGTCTGTGATATTGATCCCGAAGCGCTCGATAAGGCTGCAACACAAACGCAAGCAAAGGCGTACACAACGCTTCCCGCACTGCTTGATGACACAAATGCCGATATTGTCGTGCTTACAACACCAAGCGGTCTTCATTCAATCCAAGCTATTGAGGTAGCAGCATCGGGCCGTCATGTTGTTACGGAAAAACCCATGGCCACAAGATGGCATGATGGTGTTCGCATGGTAAAAGCGTGTGACGAAGCCAATGTGCATTTGTTTGTTGTAAAACAAAATCGCCGTAACCCACCCTTGCAACTTCTCAAAAACGCCATTGATGAACATCGTTTTGGTAAAATTTATATGGTTAACGTCAATGTGTTTTGGACAAGACCCCAAGAGTATTATGATAGCGCGCGTTGGCGAGGAACCTGGGAATTTGATGGCGGTGCTTTTATGAATCAAGCAAGTCATTATATCGACCTGCTGGATTGGCTAATTGGTCCAATAGAGAGTGTTCAGGCTTATACCGGTACGCTGGCCCGTCGTATTGAAGTCGAAGATACAGGGGTCATGAGCGTTAAGTGGCGTTCAGGCGCACTTGGCTCTGTTAATGTGACGATGTTGACGTATCCCAAAAACTTAGAAGGAAGCATCACTATCCTCGGCGAGAAAGGAACCGTTCGTATTGGCGGTGTTGCTGTCAATGAAATTCAGCAATGGGAATTTGAAACCCCGAATAAAGCGGATGAAACGATCCAACAAGCTAATTACACTACTGGCAGTGTCTATGGTTTTGGTCATAAACTCTATTATGAAAATGTGATAGACGTTCTACGGGGTGAAGCGACACCTCATACGGATGGCCGAGAGGGTCTTAAGTCACTGGAAGTGTTAATCGCCGCTTATCTATCTGCCCGAGATGGCAAGCGCATTGCATTACCCTTGGATTATTAATATGACAATCAATATTCACCCTTCAGCAATCATAGATACTGGTGCCAAAATTGGCGACAATACGCGTGTTTGGCACTGGACGCACGTGTGCGCTGGGGCACAAATTGGAAATGCTTGCTCATTAGGACAAAATGTTTTTGTTGCTAATGACGTTGTCATTGGAAACAACGTAAAAATTCAAAATAATGTATCCATCTATGATGCTGTGCGCTTGGAAGATGATGTCTTTTGCGGACCCAGTATGGTGTTCACCAATGTTTACAATCCACGCGCTGCAATTACTCGTAAAAATGAATATAAACAAACAACGGTTCGCCGTGGCGCAACCCTTGGGGCCAATTGCACGATTGTGTGTGGGGTTACTATTGGCGAATATGCATTTGTAGGTGCAGGGGCTGTTGTTAATCGTGATGTTAAGCCCTTTGAACTAGTGCTTGGCGTTCCAGCAAAACATTCTGGCTGGATGTGTCGTTGTGCAAATCGTCTTATAGATAAAGGCACTGTACATTGTCACTGTGGTTCCACGTACCAAATTAGCGAAGAAGGATGTACCGCATTATGAGCGAAAAAATAGAATTTATCGATTTAAAAGCACAATACGCGTCGCTCAAAGAAATCATTAATCATCGAATTCAAACAGTGCTTGATCATGGGCAGTACATCATGGGCCCCGAAGTGCAAGAGCTTGAAAATCAACTGCAAACCTACTCAGGTGCCACGCACTGTATTACGGTTGCTTCAGGAACAGAAGCTCTTTTGATTTCATTAATGGCGCTCGGTCTCAAAGCAGGTGATGAGGTTATTACAACCCCTTTTACCTTTGCAGCTACGGCAGAAGTTATTGCCTTATTAGGCGCGACACCTGTTTTTGTTGATATCAATCAGGATACCTGCAATATCAACGCAACATTAATTGAACAAGCAATCACCTCTAAAACAAAAGCCATCATGCCTGTTTCCCTATATGGGCAAGCAGCTGATATGGATGAAATCAATGCTATCGCTGCAAAACACGGAAATATTCCGGTAATTGAAGATGCGGCTCAAAGTTTTGGTGCAACCTATAAGGAAAAAAAATCCTGCAATTTATCAACAATCGGATGCACTAGTTTTTTTCCTAGCAAGACTTTAGGCTGCTATGGTGATGGTGGCGCCATATTCACTAATAATTCCGATTTGGCTACAGCCATGAGAGAAATTCGTATACATGGACAAGAAAGACGCTATCATCATACCCGAATTGGGGTCGGTGGCCGCATGGATACAATCCAGTGCGCCATCGTCCTTGCCAAGCTCACTCAATTTGATTGGGAAATCGAGCGACGCATTGAGGCGGGCCAATATTACCAAGAGTTACTTCGCCCTTTAAAAGGGATAACGCTACCAGCCACTCTGCCCGACCGTACTTGTGTATGGGGTCAATTCACCGTCTTTGTAAAAAATCGTGATGTTCTTTGTGAGCAACTCAAAAAAGAAAACATACCAACGGCAATCCATTATCCCGTACCGTTACACCAACAACCTGGATATGAAAAAATAAGTCGTGTATCGGGTTCATTAGATAGCGCCAATACCGCAGCCGCGCTGGTTATGAGTTTGCCTATGCATCCTTATCTTGAAAAGCAGACACAAAATACAATTGCTAATGTCCTGAGTAGGATAACAACATGAAGATAGCAACCGTTATCGGTGCTCGCCCACAATTTATTAAAGCATCAGCCATATCGCGATGCATTAAAGAAGACTATGCCAGCGAAATACAGGAAATTCTTGTGCACACAGGGCAACACTATGATGAGGGCATGAGTGATGTGTTTTTTTCTGAGCTTGAAATACCTACCCCACATTATAATTTAGGAATTGGGGGTGGAACCCATGGTGCAAACACCGGCAGAATGATTGAAGGCATAGAAAAGATTTTGCTAAAGGATAAATTTGAGTGGTTGTTTGTCTATGGAGATACTGACTCAACTTTAGCTGGCGCTATAGCTGCGTCAAAATTAGGTGTTCCTGTGATGCATATTGAAGCAGGATTACGCTCCTTCAATCGAGCAATGCCTGAGGAAATCAATCGTGTTTTAACTGATCATATAAGTAATTTGTTATTTACACCCACAGCCGAGGCCTCAAAAAATCTTTTGAGTGAAGGAATAAGCATTGCTAAAATTAAACAGGCAGGCGATGTTATGCAAGATGTCGCTTTATTTTATCAAAATAAAGCGACCGAAATACCTAATCTGATGATAAATGAATCTTTCATTGTTTTTACATTACATCGTAAAGAAAACACCAGTGATATCAAAAAATTATCAAATATTATTAGTGCGTTAAATACAATTGCGAGGGATATACCTGTTATTATGCCAGTTCACCCTAGGACAAAAAAATGCTTTGCTGCAGCGCATTTAGATACAAGCTACTTAACGTTGATTGATCCAGTCAGTTATTTACAAATGCTTTGGTTGTTAAAGCACTGCAATTTAGTGGTGACCGATAGTGGTGGATTACAAAAAGAGGCCTTTTTCATGGGGAAACCTTGTGTGACAACGCGTCATGAAACTGAGTGGGTTGAACTTGTTGAGAGCGGTGTTAACTGTTTAGCAGGGACGAATGTCGATGAGATTGTTTCCTCTATATATAAGATGTACTCAGCACCTGTGATGGATAATCAAATGTTATATGGAGGTGGTGGTGCAGCGAGTCGTATTATGGCAATGGCTCTATATGAAGGTATTCATCATTGTGGCAATTCATGTTTATGAATAATAAGCGTTGGGACTATTTAATTATTGGTGCTGGAATTATTGGATTGACTCTTGCTAGAGAGTTGAAAGAACGCTTTCCAAGCTCCACAATTCTGCTGTTGGAGAAGGAATCATTCATAGGTAAGCATGCGAGTGGACGCAATAGTGGTGTGCTGCACACAGGAATCTATTACCCAGCAGAAACACTTAAAGCAAAATTTTGTAAACAAGGTGCTGATTTATTATTTGCATATGCACAGGAGCATCGTATACCCGTTCGAAAAGACGGCAAAATTATTGTAGCAACTTCAGAAGCAGAGTTTCAAAGGCTTGATCTGTTATTAAGCAACGCAAAAGCAAATCAAATCTCTGCTGTAAAAATATTGGAATCTGAGATTCGAGAAATTGAGCCCCTGGCTTCTTGTGAATATGGCGGAATTTATTGTAAAGATACTGCTGTAATTGATAGCCAACAAGTTCTTGAAGCATTAAGACATGAATTAAAAGCAAATAAAATTGATATTATTTTTAATCAGAAAATCATGTCAATTGACGATGCGAAGCAAACGGTACAAACAACAGGTACAGTCTATCATTATGGTCTGCTAATAAATGCAGCGGGCTCTCATGCAGATAAGGTTGCAAAATTAGTTCATGTAGGTCCTGAATATGTCCTTATGCCATTTAAGGGTGCCTATTATAAATTGAACTCAAAGATTGGTAGCAATCTTCGAATGAGTATTTATCCTGTGCCAAACCCTGACTTACCTTTTCTAGGGGTGCATCTAACCCGCGATATTAATGATGATGTTTACATCGGACCTACAATAATCCCTGTTTTCGGGCGAGAAAACTACGGCGGAATTAAAGGAGTAACTTTGCGAGAAGCTCTAGGCGTATCTACTAAACTTTGTAAATTATATACTAGAGATACACAAAATTTCCGTAATCTCACAAAAAAAGCGATATCCCACTCTAGAAAATCAGGAGTTATCCACTCTGTTCGTGGTTTGATGAATCAATTAGAACCATCTTGGGTTGAAAAAAGCTCAAAAATTGGTATACGACCTCAATTATTAAATACTAAAGATATGCGATTGGAAATGGATTTCCTCATTAAAAAGGGCAGGCGGTCAGTACACGTATTAAATTCAATTTCTCCAGCATTTACAAGTTCGTTTGCTGTTGCAAAACATATTATAAACGAAATAAGTCGATAATGGTTTGAAGATATAAAAAGGGGGTGGATTATGGAGTTAAAAGGGAAAAAAATTCTTGTTATAGGTGGTGCTGGTTTTATAGGTAGCCATGTTGTTGCAGAGCTACTAAAAACGGATATTCGTGAATTAGTAATTTATGACAATTTCGCTCGTGGCAAGCGCTCGCATATTGCTCCTTACCTTAAAGACCCCCGCTGTACACTCTATGCAAATGGCGGTGATATTCGTGATATTGATTTGCTTAATGACGCAATGCACGAAGTAGATGGTGTTGTTCATCTTGCTGCGATGTGGTTGCTTCATTGCAAGGACTTTCCTCGTACTGCCTTCAATGTAAATATAGAGGGAACATTTAATGTACTGGAGACCTGTATTAAAAATAACGTTAAACGCTTGGTCTACTCATCCTCAGCTTCGGTCTACGGTGACGCGGTAGATGTGCCTATGACAGAGAGCCACCCTTTTAATAATCGTAATTTCTATGGTGCATCCAAGATTGCTGGTGAAGCAATGTGTCGTGCATTCCATGATCGTTATGGCCTATCTTATGTTGGCCTACGTTATATGAATGTGTATGGCCCACACCAAGATCAAACGGCAGCATACACAGGAGTTATTCCTATCATGCTAAACAAAATTGATGTGAATGAGTCACCAATTATTAACGGTGATGGGACTCAGTCCTATGATTTTATCGATGTGGAGGATGCTGCTCGTTGTAATGTATTGGCACTTCAATCAGAGAAAGTAGATGAATTTTATAATGTGGGCTCAGGTATCCAAACCAGTATTAAAGAGTTATGTGATTTAATTCTTGAGATGAAAAACTCAAATATTAAGGTAACTTATAAGCCGTATAGTGCAGATGATGCACGTCGCATGGTTCAAAATCGAATCGGTTGCCCTAAAAAAGCAGAGCAAGACTTAGATTTCAAATATAGATATTCGTTACGTGCAGGGCTAGATAAGCTGATTAGCTGGCGTGCATGTTGCGACACTGAAATAAAATAAGACTTAATTAAGGATTTATAGTGTGTGGTATCGCAGGGATATTTCATATAGATGGTTCTCCAGCATCTAAAGTTCTTTTAAGACAAATGACGAATGCAATTATTCATCGCGGTCCTGATGGTGAGGGCTATTACATCGATGGCAGCATAGGCCTAGGTCACAGGCGTCTTTCAATTATTGATCTTTCCGAAGCAGGTCATCAGCCGATGGCGACGGAAGATGGCCGGTATGTGATTTCCTACAATGGTGAAGTGTATAATTTTAATGAACTAAGGGTAGAGTTAGAGTCTATTGGACATCGTTTTTATTCACTAACCGATTCAGAAGTCGTTTTAAAAGCGCTAGCAGAATGGGGGCGGGGAGCG
The DNA here is from genome assembly GCA_945865355.1 of Legionella genomosp. 1. Classification (GTDB taxonomy): domain Bacteria; phylum Pseudomonadota; class Gammaproteobacteria; order Legionellales; family Legionellaceae; genus CAMBDN01. The sequence continues at coordinate 4,999 of CAMBDN010000045.1, read as the reverse complement.
CTGGGTCGCTTCAATGGAATGTTTGCTTTTGCGTTGTGGGATAAGCAAGAGCGCACCTTAATGCTTGCTAGAGATAGGTATGGAATAAAACCGCTTTATTATACCTGGGTAAATTCAACCTTGATATTTGGTTCAGAGATTAAAGCTATTCTTGCCAGTGGACTTTATAAAACAACCCTCAATAATAAGGGGCTGCTTGAGTATCTCACGTTTCAAAATTTTTTTACCGATGCTACTTTGTTTGAAGGAGTTCATCTTTTACCGGCCGGGTCAAGCTTAACATTCATGCTTAATTATCCTAAAGTATCAACTCCTCAAATTTACTGGGATTTTGCATTTTCTGAACCTGATCAAATAGTCGATGAGAGGGAATATATTGAAGAACTAGATAGACTGTTAGTGCAAGCAGTATCTAGGCAGCTAGTTAGTGATGTAGATGTGGGTGCATACCTGAGTGGCGGTATGGATAGTGGAACAATTACTGCTCTTGCCGCAAAGGAACTACCTTATATTAAATCCTTTACTTGTGGATTTGATCTTCATTCTGCTTCCGGGATCGAGCTGTCATATGATGAGAGAGAAATGGCAGAGCACATGTCTTATGTTTTTAAGACAGAACACTATGAGATGGTTTTGAAAGCGGGAGACATGGAAAGGGTAATGCCTAAATTGGCCAAGCATATAGAAGAGCCTCGAGTTGGTCAGAGCTATCCTAATTACTATGCTGCTCAATTGGCTAGTAAATTTGTTAAGGTAGTTTTAAGCGGCACCGGAGGAGATGAGATTTTTGCCGGCTATCCTTGGCGCTATTATCGAGCGGTTGTAAACAATGATTTTGAACACTATATCGATAAATATTATGATTTTTGGCAGCGTCTTATACCGAATCATACCTTAAAAAATCTTTTATCACCGATTTGGAATCAAGTGAGTGATGTTAATACACGCGATATTTTTAAGGGCGTTTTTACACATCACGCCGCCGATCTTACTCGTCCAGAAGATTACATTAATCATTCTCTTTATCTTGAAGCAAAAACCTTTATGCATGGTTTATTGGTTGTAGAGGATAAACTCAGCATGGCTCATTCCTTGGAAACAAGAGTTCCTTTTCTTGACAATGATCTGGTTGATTTTGCTATGCGTTTGCCTACACGACTTAAGCTGGGAAATCTCACCAACATTATGAGACTTAATGAAAATGAGCCTGGTGCCAAAACGGCTATATACTTTGAAAAAATGCACGATGGCAAATTGATTTTACGAAAGGTAATGGAACGATATTTACCTAAGACGGTTACTGAGCGAGAAAAACAAGGCTTTTCTGCCCCGGATGCAAGCTGGTTCAAAGGGGATAGCATTAACTATGTTAAGAGTAAACTGTATGCCAAAAATTCGCGTATTTGCGAATTTCTTGATCCAAAAACAGTGCACACTTTGGTTGATGAACACTTAGAGGGAAGGCAAAATCGGAGATTACTTATCTGGTCACTACTTAGCCTTGAAAAGTGGTGTGAAGAATTCTACAGTTGAGCGGTCAAAATACTTTGAAGTTAATTTAGGAATAATGTGACATGCGTCTTTTAAAAGGGCATCACCAAGCCCTAACGGAAATTATGTTTGGTCTCATCCAGCATTGGGAGTTGACCTTTGCAATGGCTAGAAGAGAAATAGCGGATCGGTATATTGGGCAAAATTTTGGGTTTTTATGGGCTCTAGTTCATCCCTTATTTATGATGGCTGTATATGTATTTGTTTTTTGTTTTGTTTTCAAGACAAAAATGGGCGGCACATTGGAAATGCCTCGCGATTACATAACTTATCTTCTTTCAGGCTTAGTTGCATGGATGGGATTTCAGGAATCAATGGCGAAAAGCTGTGTGGCTATCACAAGTAATGTTTCGTTAGTTAAGCAAGTTGTTTTCCCTTTAGAAATTTTACCCGTAAAAGGTGTTGTTTCATCACTATTTCAACAAATTATCATGCTCTTATTGTTAGTAGCCTATGTATTTATTTCATACGGCTCGCTTCCATGGACTTATCTACTCCTACCACCTTTAATTGTTTTGCAGGCTATAGCAATGATCGGAATTGCTTATTTTCTTTCGGCTATAGGATCTTATTTTCGAGACCTGAAAGATTTTGTGCAATTGTTTGCTGTTGCAGGGATTTACCTCCTTCCTGTTGTTTATTTACCTTCCTGGGTTCCGCCTGTGTTTAAGCCCTTTCTCTACGCAAATCCATTTAGTTATTTTATCTGGTGTTATCAAGATGTTTTGTATTTTGGGCGCATAGCTCATCCTTGGGCCTGGGGAATTTGTTTTGTTGAAAGTATCGTTTTTTTGATCGTTGGATATAGGCTTTTTCGCAAATTAAAACTCGGGTTTGGTAATGTATTATGAAAAATAAAATAATGAATAAAACCAATTCAGCAATTAGTGTACGCAATCTTTCAAAAGTATATAAAGTCTATGCAAAACCTGTAGATATGCTTAAAGAAATGCTAACCGGTAAATGCAAATTCACCGAATATTGGGCGTTAAAAAATATATCTTTTGATATCTCAAGAGGAGAAGTAGTTGGAATCATTGGACCTAATGGCGCTGGTAAAAGTACTCTACTAAAAATCATTGCTGGGACTTTGGCTAAAACGACAGGTGACTACACAGTAAATGGCAAAATTTCAGCCATACTGGAATTAGGAACAGGTTTTCATCCTGAGTATTCTGGGCGAGAAAATATCGTTATGGGGTGTATGTGTCTTGGTATGACGCGCCAAAAAGCCCTATCAAAAGTACAGAGTATTATTGAGTTTAGCGAATTACAAGCTGTTATTGACCAACCATTTAAAACCTATAGTAGTGGCATGCAGGCAAGACTGACTTTTGCCACAGCAATTAGCATAGAGCCTGATATTTTAATCATTGATGAGGCCTTGGCTGCAGGAGATGCTTATTTTGCCATTAAATCCTTTGCCCGCATCAAAGAAATCTGTGCAGGCGGAAGTACGGTACTTTTTGTTAGTCATGGATCAAGTCAAATTGCTACTCTTTGTTCAAGAGCAATATGGATAGAAAATGGTGGGGTGAAACAGATAGGGACAGCAATAGATGTGACTCGAGCATATGACTATTCGGTACATATGCGCATTTCCGGGGGTACAGGTGAAGTAGATACGTCCGGCTCCAGCAGTAATTCGGAGCCCGCTGAAATCCAAATTAATGAAGTAATTGCTGAAGAGAATATAGACGATAGCCAAGAGATATCTACTGAAAATGACATTATTACGGGGTGTATTGATTCTAATATTCCCGTATTTAAAAAAGTAGGGGTAGAGATTGAGCGAGTTGATTTTCTAGACGAGCTCTTGCAACCCAAAGACATATTTTATTCAACTGATACATTAAGATTGCGCGTATACTATCTTACAGAGAATGAAACCCTGGGTGTATCTATGGGATTGGCAGTAGCTATTGAACGAGAAGCAGATCTAGTATTAATAACTAATTTTAGTACCTGTAATGTTACTGATGATGCCGAGTTATTAACCTATAGCGAAGTTCCTTTTAGGCAAGCAACAGCAGTAAAATATGGCTATATTGAAGCGGTAATATCCCCACTACAACTCCTTGATGGGCATTATCTTGTTTCGCTAGGATTGATACCAAATAATCCGATGGAAGCTGAGTTTTATGAGTACCACCATCGCCGTTATCGTTTGATTGTTTCGCGTACTGGCTTTCCTTCCGGTGCCCTTTTTTATCCCATGTTGCAATGGAATCACGAGGAGATACAGCATGCTTAGGGCTATACATAATTTTATTTTTAGAAAATTTAGAATTACAACGCATCGTCAATTACATGCCGTAAAAATTAATTACGAGAAAGAGATTGCTGAATTAAAAGCATTTCATCTTGAGCAACTAGAACAACAACTCAAAGGAATGCGTGCAATTCAAAAGGGATTAACTGTAAGTATTGGCCTAAATTGTAGACGTACTCAACAACTACTTCAAAAAGAAAAATCGGACTCAGATGCTCCTTATCTTGAGTCTTCTTTGACATTTGAAGATCAATTGAGTCAATTGAGGTTGCTTGAACCTAAGGCATTTGATTTATGGTGGCAATGTTTTCTTAATGGCAAATTGTCGTATAGCCAGGAGATTGAAGGCAATTTAAGTTACGGATGTCACCCCGGCGCATCCGCATTTAATACTTTTATTACACCATTTATGAAGGGTAACGTTTTAGATATAGGTTGTGGACCACAACTACTCCCCACCTATTTACACGGAGCGGCGGGGACGGAAAATGTTCGCCTATTTGGTATTGATCCATTGCATGCGGAACATCCTTTTGAATTTTATCGGGGATTCGCAGAATTTTTACCCTGGCAATCTAATTGTTTTGATGCAGTTGTTTGTGGAACCTCTCTTGATCATTGTCTTAGTTTAGCCCAAACATTGGAAGAAATAAAACGAGTACTCAAGCCTAATGGAAAATTATTGATCTGGGTTGGTTTTGTTCCAGGAGCAAAAAAATATGAGCCCAAAGCAGATGATTTGACGGCACTGGATGAATATCATTTATTTCATTTTGATCGCCCATGGTTTGAATCTTTGATGAGTAGTTATTTTACTTTAATTAAATATGTTGATTATTGTAATGTAAGTTCTTTTTACATTTATGAAGGTTGAGCATTATGCCCCGTTTTATTGAGCGCATCGTCATACGATTTCTTTGTGGCATAGCCCCTCTTGTAAATAAATTTTCCCTATGGCTTCTGAATTATTCCGCTGAAGTGGGCCAACGCTTTTCTCGACGAAGAATGCGGAAAGGAAAATTAAGATCACTTTGGGGGGCGACACCTATTTTAACATTACCTCTGTTAGTTCGATGTGACCAGAAGTTGGGTATTAAAAGTAAGTCGCTTGTTTATTGTACTTATGTTATTACGCAAAATTTTTATATTAATTTAAATAGACCACAGAGTTGGATT
>CAMBDN010000044.1 GCA_945865355.1 Legionella genomosp. 1 | reverse complement strand
TAAAAATCCAACATACATGGGTAATGTACACCGTGCGGTTGAGGGGCGGGTAATACTTCTTATCACAGAGGGCCTTCCGGTGGCTGGTTATTATTTTCTGGTGCGAATTATCAGAATTTTGATGGGTTTGTCAATGCGTAACTTCTATTATTTCAGCATCCAACCGATTTTGAATGCGTTCATAAGCCTCTGTTACACGTTGTTGTTGAGGTGCGTCTGCCGATAATTGTGCAAGAAATTCATTCATTTGCTGACGAGCCAGTTTTTGAAAATCAATCAGCACTTTTTCAGATGGACGATATTCTCTCTTATTAAGCATGGTAATAACTTTTTCAGCCTTTTCTTCAACATACAGTGCCAATGCCTCTGCACTATCAAAGTGATGGATTTTATCTTTAGCGACTTGAGCCTTCCCTCCTGACCTTACGGGCTGATCACTGGCATCAAGATCTGCATTAAATTGTTTATATAATATTTTTATCCGATCGACCATTATCTCGCAGCCAGAATTTGGTGAAAGTGCTCATGTTCTCTGACCAAATATACCGCCCACCCTTTAGATCAACTTGCTCCACATCTGACAGCACACCAATTGGAAAATAATTGATGGCTTTTTCTCTAACCCCCTCAAAGGGAATCATTTTTCCATGGTGAGGGATCATTGAGTGGGACATTTTTTTGGTAAAAATAGTATTTTTAGCGGTCTTCTTTTGAGCGCCGACCACCAAACCATCTGCTTGTCTATCCTCTAAAGATGCAGGCTCTGTTACCGGCTCTTGAAATCGTAGCTCAGGGGGAGGAGATGCATCAATTTTCCTGGCAATGGCAACACCTCCACGAGGATCATGATAGCGAGCTCGATCTGCAGGCCATGCCGCAATATCAATGGCAACTGGTGAATAACGCTGATGCAGAGGATCATCCAACGCATTAAAAAAATAGTCATATTCTATAGGGTCCCCAATTTTTGATGGCGTCGTTGATACCAAGCGCCCCAAAGCGCGACTGTGTTTAATTAAATTTAAAACATCAATGCCACCCTCCTTGTCGACAAGAAACGCTTCGCGTTCTACCGCATCAGGAATTTTAACGGGTTTGAATTCAACCAAGCGCGCCGTAACTAATTGTTTGTATTGCCCCCTATCAACCTCGACAATAAACTGACCCTTTTCATTCTGCGTAATAGCTGGGACTTTGCCGGTTAATGCCGCATAGGTATCTTGAAAATGTTCGGCCTGCAAGCGTTCATCAAACATCGTTTCAACCACACCACGAGCTCGATGGTGTTTAACAGCTGATATCAAAGGTAACTGCGTCACACCAGGAACGGGTGTTATCGTTTGCATTGATTGGACCAAACTGACTGCATTGCGTCGATGATCTATTCTTGATACATCTCGATCAATCACATGGTTAAAATTAAACATTCGTTTGTCAGGGCTTAATTTCTTCCCTACCTTTAACGCCTCGGCAATACAGCGCGTTATCAAATAGTCGCGATAGTCTGCAAGCAAATCATTTCCTGCTCTTTTACTGCTAAAATAATTATCCTTGTCATCGGCAGCACTAGCCGCTGCAGCCTCTAACAAAAGATCCGCTCGTCTCGCTGGATTTTTACAATCATCTGAAATCGCTTTAACGCGTCCAAGTATGTCGTCCTTTTTTGCTGCAAACTCCTCTTTTGATAACATGCCAAACATCGAATTTTGACCGGTCGCTTCTAACGCATCAAAACTACAGCGCATTAGCTCAAAAAATGACGTCAGTTTTGCAGGATCTGGCGCATCAACAAAAGACGAGAATTTAGCTTGGTACAAATGATAAGATAAAACACCAATGCTTTTTGCACCGCCTTGTGACGTTGGATACAGTGAGTAGCAACGCGTTAAATCCAATCCATGTGCGTCATTCATCATTGCAAGCTTGTCATCAGCCAACGTCCTTATTGGACCAGCTGGGAAAAGTTTATCTAATGAGTATTCTCCCTTCGGAAGCATTATCAGTCTTAACGCAGCTTCTCGCGCTATAATACGACCCGCTTTTGCCTCTTTCTCGATCACATAGTCAATAAAAACTTCTGGAGTTTTCTTACGGTCTATTGTATTTTGAATACCTGAGTAGCCCATTAATTCAACAACAATCGCATCACGGTAAATATTATCCAAAGCGTCACCATAAAGCGGTTCGGTATTATCCCTGAAATATTTTAAGTAAGCCCTGCCTGATGATGTTCTAAAACTTTGATACGTTAAATTTCCCGTTTCCCCAGCTTTTGGCCCGGTATCACTAAACCCCGTTTCATCTTTTCTGCCAACAACACTAAATAGCATCATCATTTGAGTCTTTTCAATTTCTGACTCATTCAAACATTTTGCTGCGATACCATGCTTTTCTCGATAGGTTTGAAGCGCCGTTACCGAGTAAGCCGCTCTGACGGAATGGGTCAAGCCGTGGTTTGGTCTATGAACAATATTTTTTAATGTAGAGCCATATTTTTGCTCAATACGTTCAACATTAAGCGATGATGCTCCTCTTTCAACGATCTTTTTATACAACGCTTCAGCTTTTACTTTAGAAGCATCAAACCCCACCAATTCCGCTTCCTTACCAGCCAACTCTTTTTTTGCCGCCAAGGTCGCTTCACTTTCATCGTCCACAAGGGGAATCGCTTTGAGTGCATCAATACGCCTAACAAGAGCTTCTCGTTCTAACTCATAATTAGAGCTTTTTGAGTAGAACTTCATAACCAAATCAATCTCTTCTTTAGGAACAACGACCCCATCGACCTTGATATCAACTAACGCTCTAGCAACATCCCCACTTAAATGAATAAATTTATCATTGTTCATTTCAATCATGGACAGCTGATTAAACCAACGATCAACCACTGAGGTAATGGAATAGGGCGTTGCAAAATAATTGGCGCTCGCGTGTTCAACCGCTTTAGTAAATCTACTTTGATTGATTATTGTCTTCATCGTAATATCTACCTACCTATTAACCTAACAAGAGTTGAGCCCTCAATCGACGATCGCTAGAAAATCAGGACCAAGGCATACACTTGCTTTATATAACGCAAGTGCACAAGGTTATTTTAGTACAAAAATTTACAATTTGTTTTTAATTTGATCTTAATGATTGGAAATAAAAAAGAATGGATAGAGCGAGGAATCTCAGTTGATAAGGGCGACAGCCAATCACCCCTGAAAAGATTTAGTGCTAAAATTCGTGACGACAATCGTTGGGAAACGTATAAACCTCTCGGCTAACCACTAGCACATCAGCCCGCTGCTTATCGCTTTCTACTGGACCAGGATTCAGTAAATGTTGGTGTAATAATCGGTGATAATGTCGATAAGCACTCTTTAAGCGTTTACACTGTAACAGGTTCAAAACCTTTGTATCTTGCAATCGTTGCAGCTGAGAAAGCGTATTCGTACACCTTTCACACCCATCCAGCGGGTAAGCCAGAACTAGAAATTGCATTAAAAACTCCAGATCTAACAAGCCACCAGGATCGTGCTTTATCGCTTTGCTACCCAGATGTTTGTCAATTTTTGCGCGCATTTGTTGTACCTCTTCACATAATTTTTCTCTGTTTCGAGGCATAAACAAGATGTCTTTTTTCAACTTGATGAAGGCCGAGCGTACACTTTGGCTAGCAAACAATACCCTTGCACGAAGAAGAGCCTGGTGCTCCCAAGTCCAGGCATTCACCCGCTGATAATCCATAAATGTATCCAGATGGCTCACCAACAAACCAGCCGAACCTGATGGACGCAATCGAGTATCAACGGCATAGAGAATGCCTGTCTGTGAACGTGTGGTTAGCATGTGCAAAATTTTTTGTGTCAATCGGGTAACTAAGCCCTCATCGTCAGGGTTTGCCGCGTGGAGAAAAACCAAATCCACATCAGAATCATAATTCATTTCACGACTACCTAATTTACCATAAGCAATAATGGCAAAGCGTGACTTAACTCTCATTATTTCTGGGTATCGGTCAGTTAGCTGCTGACATGATCTGACTAAGACCTCAGCAATAATGACTTGTGCAACATCCGCTAAAAATCTTCCTATACGCAGCGCATCACACTGACCGTATAATTCTGCACGTGCCGCTAATAACCAACAGGTTAGTTTAAATTGCCTCAACATATCATCTTGCAGTTCAGATTCTACGCAGTGAACTAATTGCTGCTGTAATAATTGCTCTAACTCTTGTCGTGATTGGGGTCGCCAGGTTTTCTTTTGATCAACAAGGACTTCAAGCAAAAAGGGGTGCTGAACCAATAAAGAGGTAATAAATGGGCTATGTGCAAACCACAACAATAATTCTTGAAGGGCCTGTGGGTTCTCAGTTAACAACGCCAAATAAGCACTACGTCCAACAATGTTTTCTAACAAACTCAAAACTTGTAACAGGACCACATCTGTTTCCTGCACACGAGAGAGCTCATTCAGTAATACCACCATAAAACGATCAAGACGCATTCTAGCCGCTTGAGACAATCGACGGCATCGAGGCGAATGTCGAAAGGCATGAATCATCTGGTAACACCGCTCTGGCTGATTAAATTTAAGACTAGTCAGCAAGTTAATTGCCATTGTCTGTTCAATGTGCCCTTGCCAAAGACTGGTTAATTGATTAGCCAACAGACGTTTTTCGTCCTGATATACATTAACCTCACTCAATACAGCATTAAATGCGTGGCCAATGATACGACGGTACTGATGCAAGTTAGATAACAAACTATCCCAGCTCTCAAACTCCATCGCCATGACGAGCTGCGCTTGTTTAAGAGCATCCAAAGGGAGCGTATGTGTTTGTTGGTCGTTTTGCATTTGTAGAGCATTTTCAAGTTTACGCAAGAACAAATAGGCCTTTTTTAAGGCAACCGTATGTGCTAATAACCCCTCTTTTTTCAGGGCATGAAGCGCCACTATCGCATTTTGCCGCTGGATATAGGGCAGCCGACCTCCACGAATCAATTGGAATGATTGCACAATAAACTCAAGTTCACGAATACCACCCCGCCCACGTTTAATATCATCGAGCATAGGATTTAATTGTATTTCACGCTCTATCATCGCCTTCATACCACGCAATGATTCAATCACACTAAAATCAACGTATCGCCTATATACAAACGGCGTTATCAATCGATTAAACCAAGGATTTAGAGCATTGCTTGCAACAATAAGGCGAGCTTTAACCATCGCATAACGCTCCCAATCACGACCTTGTTCCTGATAATAGGTTTCCATAGCAGCCAAAGTACTGACTAAAGGCCCACTTTCCCCATTTGGACGTAAACGCAGATCGACACGAAAGACAAAGCCATCCTCCGTTGTATTTTGTAATAACACGATCATTTGTTGCACAACTTTGCTGAAGTATTGTTGATTACTGATAGGTGACTCACCGGTAGTAAATCCGGCTGCTGAAAAAGCAAAAATTAAATCAATATCCGATGAAAAATTAAGTTCTTCCCCCCCCAATTTACCCATAGCCAGTACAAACAATTCAGCACGCTCACCCAAGTCGCTGCGAGGCTCACCATAACGTTGTGTTAATTGTTGCTCACAATATCGAAGAGCATGCAAGATGAGCATATCGGCGCAATGAGACCATGCTGTCATTGTTTCTTCGGTATTAGCACAATGCGCCAATTCACGTAACAATAAACGCAATAAATGTTGATGACGAAAATGCCGTAAAAGACGCGCAAAAGTAGGCGTGGGTAAATCAAGCGAAATTTGGGTTACTAGCTGTTGATAATCCATTCTTGTCAGTTTGCTAAGGCAATCGTCTTCTTGCAGCAACATCTGTAACTGAATAATTTGCCTACTAGCATAATCGCTTGAATAAATTAAACGCTTTACTGCTTCAGATAAGGGATGAATAAGCGCTGCAAAATTCTTCGCAAAGGGGGCGCTTTTCGTCAACAATATCTCTGGAATCTCTCTGGTTGTCATAGCAAATATCGTTGCCTTAAAATATACTGAGATAAGTAATTCATGATACCTTCCTCAAATGATATTTAGCAGGGTGGAGAGAAAAAATTGGCAATAATAAGGAAATTTAGTTTTTTAGTCGCTCTTATTTTAAGTAGCATAGCGTCTCTGCATGCTCAAAACCAACCGTTACTTGTCGCGATCCCGCAATTTGTAGCTCCTTTTATCATGTCGGCAAAAGATCAATTATATGGATTTGACATTTCCATGATGGATGAAATATGCACAATTATCCATCGCGACTGCAAATACAAAATTACGCCTTTTAATCAGCTACTGCAATCGGTAGTAGACAAAAAAACAGATATCGCAATGGGTTCAATTACCATTACTGCAGAACGCGCGAAAATAGTCAATTTTTCCAAACCCTACATGCTCTCAGAAACCCGCTTTATCGGTAAAAAAAGTATGAAAAACACCCCCATTAACTTAGACGTGTTGAAGAAGAGCAAGATAGGTATCATTAAAGGAACTATATTTTCTGATGAACTTGAAAGCATGGGTGTAGACACACTCAAACTCTCTACCTTCAATAACCAAAGCGACATTATGGAAGCATTAATCACAGGCTCGATAGACTTGGGACTTGTTGGTAACGCGACAGCACATTACTGGCAATCCCAATCTAATGAAGCGTTAGTGGCGTTAGGGAAAGCGATCCCCTATGGCTCAGGTATTGGGATTGCCGTCAATATAGAGCAAACTGCATTATTAGAATCCATCAATCAAGCAATCGATACGTACCAAAACAGCCCGAATTTTACTAGAAATTATAATCTATATTTAAATTACTTCTAAGTGCGGGTAGCAATGGGTATTGATCTGAATTGCGCTCAGTTAAGCACTTTTATATAGCCCTGGTGCCTTTACTCATCAGGTTCCAGGGGGCTCAGAAAAAACATTAACTGAAGTGCGACTCGGTGTTAATCTAACGATTACCGAATTTTATAACGCGTCTGTTAAGTCAAATTAATGTAATGTTTGCCCTTGAACCATACAACGGCTAATCACTAATCGTGTGACATAATCGCCTTGATTTGCACCATACAGAGAATTGAATCGTTGTGCTAAAACAAGCACCCAATTTGATAGGCGAAAATTCATTTGCTTCTCTTCTTGATTGACAACCAACTCAAATAAACCGAGAGAATCGCTTTCCTGCTTACCCGCAAACTCCTCCATGATCAACTGCGCAAGGTGCATATCCTTTTCTTTTGTAGGCCAATTGTTATCCACTACGACCCCTTTATGTTTGGATTTATTCAAGCCCATTATCTCATAATATGGTCTTATTTTCAAAATCATGCTTTCTTTTATGTCAATCTGCTGACCCCAAAAGCCAAGAGTTAGAGCGACATTGGATAGACAAAAACTAGGTATAATCCTGCGATTCATCCCATAGGGTTATAAACAAAACCATAACGACAGGTCCAACAAAAAGCCCAAGCAAACCCAACGTTTCTACACCACCTAATATACCGAATAATACGGCAAGAAACGGCAATTGAATAGCACCACCAATTAGAACCGGCTTGATAAAGTGATCAGCGACGAACATCACCAATGTTCCCCAAATAACGACAATAATGGCGGCAACAGTACTCCCAGTAGACAGCAAAATTAATGCCACAAAGGTAAAAACAATAGGAACAACAAAGGGTATCATTGCAGCCAATGCGGTAATAAAACCCATTAAAGTTGGCCCTGGGAAATTAACCAATCCATAACATATCCCCATTAAAATACCAACACCAATCCCAACGACAATTGTGCCATTCACTGTGGCCCGTAATGCTGAAGGAAGTCCATCTGCATAACGAAACCATCGCTGTCCGAGACAGCGCTCTCCAATACGATTGATTTGCTTAAATAATTTGTCACCATCACGATATAAAAAAAACAAACAAAGCAACGTAAATCCAAGTTGAACACTGCGATGCACTAAGTCAGCGCCTACTTGCTTAATATAATAACTGGTTGGTGTTAACGACAGATGAAGGTTTGATAAAAAATGCTTCACTTTTCCAGGCTGTCCAATGTTATCATCCCAATAACTGACCATTTCATTACCAATAATCGGAACATCTTGAATAAATGACGGCGCTTGACCGCCATCTCTGTTAATAATTTGCAAATAATTGATAAATACCTGTAATTCATTCACCAACACACTCACCAACCAACTCAGAGGGATAATAATTAACAAGGCCAGGATACCGGTGAATATTAAAGCCGCTAAATTCTGTTGCTGGCCAAACATGCGTCGCCAACGACGGTATAAGGGATAGGTCGCAACGACGATGATTGCCGCCCATATTAACGAAGGAATAAACCGATGGATAATTAACAAAGATAACGCCACGATAGCGACAGTTAGCCCCATACTTATTAACTCTTTATGGCTTTCGTTCATAAAACTCCGCAGTTAAAAACCAACAAGATCCTTTTGTTATGCAAATACTCGGATGAGCAATTGCATAATAATCCAAGCAGGGATTGCAGCCAAAACATCATCTAACATAATGCCTAAACCACCTTGAACATGCTTATCAACATATCCAATGGGTTGTGGTTTCCATATGTCAAAAAGCCTAAATAGAAAAAATCCGACAATCATCCACAATAGACTGACAGGCGCCAGAAACATCGTTAACATATAACCGACCACCTCATCCCAAACAATCCCTGAATAATCATGTATGCCTAAGTCGGATGACACTTTCTCACATACAGACACCCCTAAAATAAATGCAGCAAGCGTGGCAATTAAATAGATCGGCCATGAAAAACCAGCAATCAATAAATAAACAGGCATAGCAGCCAATGTACCCCATGTACCCGGAGCAATGGGCATTAATCCACTTCCAAAACCAAATGCAATAAAGTAAATGGGATCTTGCCATACTTTACTCGACAGCTTGACCATGTTCATTTGTACTCCTAATAACGCTCAACGCTAAAAATGACGATAACCACTCGGTTTAAGAGGCACAATCTCACCGGTTAACATTTTGGAACGCAAGCCCGGCGTCTCTTCAATAACACCAATCGGATAACAATTGATACCTAATTGGGTAAGATTCCGTATTAATTGCTCTTCATTTTTGGGTGCAACGGTAAAACACAGCTCATAATCATCGCCTCCACTCAGAGCAAAATCAAGCGCATTTTCTCCTTGATATTTTCTTACTAGCGGATGCACGGGTATACTATCTAGAAATAAACAAGCCCCCACACCGCTCTCAATACAAATATGGTATAAATCAGCACTCAAACCATCTGAAATATCAATCGCTGCAGTTGCAAAAAAACGTAAGTCCTGGATAATATCTATACGCGGTACAGGGTGAAGTAGCTTTTTCATTAATATGACTTTATCGACGTCATTAATATCTTGGCATGCTAGATGAGCTACCGCAAAGGCGGCTCCCCCTAATAACCCACTAACATAAATTCTATCACCCGGTAACGCGCCATCGCGCCGCACAGCCTTCCCTGCCGGCACTAAGCCATGAATGGTTAACGTCATACTCAATGGCCCATGCGTCGTATCACCACCAATTAAAGCGATATTATATCGACTGAGTGAATCATGCAGACCTCGTGAAAACTTTTGTAACCACCCCTCATCAAAGTGGGGCAAAGTTAATGCCAAGGTCAACCAGCAAGGACTTCCTCCCATCGCAGCAATATCACTTACATTAACTGCAACCGCCCTACAAGCAATATCATAGGCATCCCAAGAACTTAAAAAATGAACATCAGCAACCAACGTATCACAGCTCACCAATAACTGCATACCCCTTGGAATTTGCAGACAGGCTGCATCATCACCAATACCAAAAACAACATCATCACGCTGGTGTGGAATCGACTTAAAATAAGTGTCAATCAATGAGAATTCATTCATGTCGCTCTAGCTCCCAAGGACCGTCGTCACCGTAGATTGATGTATCCCAACGAAGATGTTAAAAGACGACGGTATCTTTTAAATACTCTAGCTAGCCAAAAACCGTAGCCCTAAGTAACGAAGCGTAATAAGGGATATTACTATTAATCTCCTTATTACGCTTCGTTACTTAGGGCTAGATTATTCAACAAATGATCTTACCTCAATGACTACTGTATTTCTTCGACACGAACTTTCCTTGCCAAACTATTCAATACCCCATTGACATAACGATAGCCATCTTGCGAACCAAATTCTTTCGTTAATGAAATTGACTCATCAAGCACCACACGGTAAGGTATTTCCAAACAATGGAATAGCTCAAATGCACCGATGCGCAAAGAAGTTAACTCGATCGGATTCAATCCCTGTATGGGACGGTCTAAAAATGGCGTCAATTCCCCTTCTAACTCATTCAAATATTTAGGTACACCATAGAGTATCCGGCAAAAATACTCGGCATCGACCTTCGCCATATTATTTGCTACACGAAATTGTGCTTCAATATCATAAAGTTCACTGCCAGACATTAGCCACTGGTATAGTGCTTGTAAAGCGAGTTTTCTTGCCTTTCGTTTGCCATTAATCGATTGCTTTTCCACTGATACCTCTTGATGATTGAACGATTAGGACATAAAAATAGCAGTATCGCGCTGGGCGCTGCCTATAATAGCAGTGCTGAAGAGGAACTACAAAATGTGTTCATCGCAAACTGACTTGCATAGCAAAAGTGTTCTTTTGAAGAATTAACTGAACTACCCCTGCCGTCTAGATTGAATTTTATCAAAAGCACTAGCTATTCCACTAAAAAAAGGATTACCTTTTTAGTGGAATGGGTGGCGCAGGCTCTTGCTCTCTTAATTTGGCTGAAAGCTCTTGAAGTTCCTCTGATGTCAATAATATTTTTGCATCACTACCAACAGGACGAGCCAACTCCTTTTCATCATACCGCTTCGCAGCGATTGCATACTTTTCGTCCCAATTTTTTTTATCAATTTGTACAAAAAAACGCATGTATAGCGCTCCAAAAATTAGGGGCTGTTGACAATTCGGATCTCAATGTCCCGCGAACAAGTCACGTTGGGCTTGAAGCGATGAATAGTCAACACGCCTTAAGTATTAAACATATTATCTTAGATATTCAGTCTGGCTAGGAGTTACTCCGTTATCCCCCATTCTCCGCTTAGCGATTTCCTGAATGCTATTCAGCATTTAAGCCAACGCGCCTACTTTGCAAAATTCGATGCTGATTTCTTCCTATTATAAGTCAAATTTTGCTCATATTACACCCATTTTTTAAACTAATTTATTGGATCAATTTTCATACCCCCTCATATGCAGTGAGGTTTATCAAAGTCAACTTACATCAGCCAACGTTACCGGCACTATTGAATGAACAAAGGCTTCAATTTGAGTTTTATTTATGTATAACTATACTTTATGTATTAATTAATTACAAAACGGACTATTTATGCGTGGTCGATGGGGTGAAGCTGAAGACATCGATGATAAAAAGGAACCATCCCATAAAAAGTCCTCTGAATTACGTTCAAGAGAAGAAGGGGATAATCCCCTGTTTACCGATGCGATGTTCAATTTTGTCCCGGGATCAGCTTTTGAGATAGGTACTTCCTTAGCTATTTAAGATCATCCAGGCGACGCAGGTAAGCTTATTGACAGTTATGCAAAATATTTATCGCACATTACCGCTAAGGTTTATGAGACCCCACTTGGCGATAGGAAAATAACGCCTGATTTGAGTAATTTAGAAAAAAGAGAAACATTAAGACAACATTTTGATAGAAGACTGTTTGGCGAATTGCGTCCTGACAGTGATCAAGTTGGTCGATGCCGTGATTTGGGTTTATTGGCGAACTGGGTTAGTGATCCACACCAAGGAAGACATTGGCTTAGTGCCCAATTGAACATTGACTCAGATTCTGCAGACTATAATTTTGCCAATATGTTGACCAAAGTACGTTCTATTAGCGTGTTGGGAGGTATGCTGCGGGATTTAATGGCCCCTTGTAAAGCTGACGCACCTCATGAGGTAGTTGAAGCATCAGACAATTCAAAGCTAGCAGCCAGTGAATTATTAGGTAAACCTATCCAGATTCTTGACCTAAGAATGTCACAAATTAGAAAAAAAATTCTCCATAAGGGCTTTAATGACGAGAAAACAAGGGGTCGCTCAGAGAAAACGCCGATTGTATTTGGTAAAGCTATCACTAGTATCCCAGGTGTCACAGCTAAAACAATCAATGCATCGGGAGTAAAACTAGGATTTGGTAAAGTTTTTCATTCAAGTGCCATGGAAGGCGATCCTGCGGTCATTGCGGAACATGACCGTCTGATCGGTGGTGGTCGACAATCTGTGCCAAGACTAGGACAAGATATCAGTGATTTATCTGCCCCAGGGTTGCTTGGTGACAGTTCTCAAAAATTGATTCCTCAAGCATTTGAAGCACTAGGATTACAACATGCCATTGATACGCATCTATTTGAGCATGGTAGTGGATTAAACCGTTGGCAGCTAACCGGTACCTATGCCAAACAATCTTGGAATAATAGCCTGCCGGCAGCCGGATCACAGTCTGCGGGCACAACTTCGTTTTTTTCATCCGTTAACTGCCTAAATGAAGAATCAATTTTTGGTAGCCCTGAGGCACTTAAAGCTGGTTTACTTGTCGCATCGTTCATGAATTTTGGTGGATATCATTCCTTTATAGAATCTTTTCCAATCGCTCAGGCTATTGCAACAAATACAAAGTTCGAAACAGTAGTGACTGCGGCTCAACGAGATTTATATTCCCACATCGAACATACCGTAGCGATGAATGGTTCCCCCTTAGCCACAAGTTTGGTTCAACAATACGCATTAGCCTATGCAGCAACCCTCTTTGACATCCAGTCAGAAGCCGCAAAACATACTTCTAAGGAGGTAATTATGCTCGATCCAAGTGATGAATCATTGCCCAAGCCACCTCAACCAGAAGACAGCTCACCCGCAGTTAGTAGTGCATCTGCAGCTCTTCCAGAGGTAGCTGCAGATGCAGCCCCTCAAAGTGTAGTGTGGAAAGTACCAACGGTCTCTTTTGAGCGACATATCCACAATCAACCCATTGATGCTCGTTTTTCGTCAGGAGCCGAAATAGAGCCTAAGGATTTAAAATATACGATATTGGATTCGGACAAAGTCACATTTCGTAATGTACATGAGCTGGCTGAGCTTGCCATCGCAACGACCGGGTATGTCAACCCTGCCACAATGGTAAAGATAACCCCTATTGATCTTGTTTCTTTCCGACCCGAACGAATCGCCTTACATCAAGCCATTGCTACTGTCATTACTCAAGTTCAATACGTACCTAAAAATAAAGCTGAAGAAGAGGCGTTGGAACATGATGCTATTTTCTTAAGAATTATTAATGATGTTATTGCTCAAATGAACACCTCGTTGCTAGTTTGTAACGGATAAAATTTTGATTTTTCCATCTTTCTATTTTTTTCAGGATATGCCGTAGTCTATTTTTTGAT
>CAMBDN010000043.1 GCA_945865355.1 Legionella genomosp. 1 | reverse complement strand
TCGATGAAACAACCCCTCGAATTCCTGATGAGGAGTTGGATCGAGAAACACCACCCACTCTTGGCTTTCAGCGGGTGTTGCAACGTGCGGTATTTCATGTGCAGTCTGCAGGGAAAACAGAAGTCAGTGGGGCAAATGTTCTAGCAGCTATTTTTAGCGAGCAAGAGAGTCAGGCTGTATACTTTCTACGTCGTGAAAACATTACCCGCCTTGATGTTATCAACTACATTTCTCATGGGGTATCTAAGTATCAGAACAATGATATGAGTGAGAGCATGAACCCATCGATGGATGAAGACATGATGGGTAGTGAAGGCAATGAATCTCCTCTAGAGAGTTATTGTATGAATCTAAATAAGCGTGCAAGGCTTGGAAAGATTGACCCTCTTATTGGTCGTCATGAAGAAATTCAGCGTACGGTTCAGGTGTTATGTCGTCGCAGAAAAAACAATCCACTACTCGTTGGTGAAGCAGGGGTGGGAAAAACGGCAATTGCTGAAGGTTTAGCACGACGTATTGTTGATGGTGAAGTACCGGATGCTATTAGTAATTGTGTGGTGTACTCACTTGATTTGGGTGCGTTACTTGCCGGGACAAAATATCGTGGGGATTTTGAGAAACGTTTAAAAGCTGTCTTAAAACAGCTGGGTGAGCAAGATGGTGGGATATTATTTATTGACGAAATTCATACGATCATTGGTGCAGGGGCTGCATCAGGTGGCGTAATGGATGCGTCGAATCTAATAAAACCATTGTTAGCGAACGGTGAATTAAAATGCATAGGATCAACTACTTACCAAGAGTATCGTGGAATTTTTGAGAAAGACAGGGCGCTTGCAAGGCGTTTCCAAAAAATTGATATCATTGAACCGAGCATCGATGAAACCTTTGAAATTCTTAAAGGTTTAAAGGGTAAACTTGAAGAGCATCACGGGGTTAAATTCTCTATTTCTTCGTTGAAGGCTGCCGCCGAACTCTCTGCTAAGTATATTAATGACAGGTTCTTGCCTGATAAGGCCATTGATGTAGTGGATGAGGCAGGGGCTTATCAAAACTTGTTAACGGCCAATAAGCGGAAAAAAACGATAACGGTTTCTGAGATTGAGAATGTGGTCGCCAAAATTGCAAGGATTCCTGTTAAGAAGGTATCAGCTCGTGACAAGGATACCTTGCGTAATCTTGAGCGTGATCTTAAGTTGTTGGTTTATGGACAGGATGAAGCAATTTCAGCTTTAGCCTCTGCTATTAAGCTCGCACGTTCGGGTCTGCGCGAACCTGAAAAACCAGTCGGTTGTTTCCTTTTTGCAGGTCCTACAGGGGTTGGTAAAACAGAAGTGACTCGGCAATTAGCTAATGTTTTGGGAATAGAGTTACTACGCTTTGATATGTCTGAATACATGGAAAAGCATACTGTTTCTCGATTAATAGGCGCACCTCCTGGATACGTCGGTTATGACCAAGGTGGTTTATTGACGGAGGCGGTTACTAAAAATCCTCATTCAGTTGTCTTACTTGATGAAATTGAAAAAGCGCATCCAGATGTCTTTAATTTACTGCTGCAAATCATGGATCATGGCACTTTGACCGACACCAATGGTCGGCAAGCAGATTTTCGTCATGTCATTTTGGTGATGACCAGTAATGCAGGTGCCCATGAGATTAGCCGTAACTCAATTGGGTTTTCCGTGCAAGATAACACCGATGATGGGTTGGATGTAATCAAACGTCAATTCAGTCCTGAGTTTAGAAATCGACTGGACGCGATTATTAATTTTTCATCACTTGATATACAAACCATTGGTTTGATTGTTGATAAATTTATCATGGAGCTGGAAGAACAGTTAATCAACAAAGGAGTTACTTTTAGAGTTGAAAAACCGGCGCGAGAATGGTTAATAGAGCATGGTTATGAGAAAGCTATGGGTGCTCGTCCAATGGCTCGTTTGATACAGGAAAATATTAAAAAGCCATTGGCTGAGGAGTTACTCTTCGGAAAACTAATCAATGGTGGTCACGTGACCTTGAACATGAAAGATGGAAAGCTCCATTTTGATAATCAAGATCATCGCGAAGGGGTCTGTTAATCGAAGGCGATCGCCTATCGCCCCTTTGATGAATGGTACTGCCGGAAGTGCTCTTCTTAAAACAATTTGTTACAACTTAAGTACCCCCTTTGAAAAAGGGGGGTACTTAAAAAGCATTTAACAAATCCTTTCGAAACCTAAATGTCAATTTCTGGTGTATCATGCTATACACTTTACTCTTATTCTGAGCTCACGTTAAATAAAACTTATAGTATAATTAAATATCCCTCAAAGAGAATTAATTATGAATTCTGCAACCTTAGCTGAGTTAAAAAGAAAATACCTGGAAGAAGTAACGCAAGAAAAGGCTTCAACTCACCCAGCAGACTCGCCTAATTCATTACTATGCCCTCTTAGCGGCACTTTTATGAAAAATCCGGTTATAACACCCGATGGCAAGGTTTATGAGAAAAATTTTATCGAAACTAGCTTACAAAGAAAACAAGAAGATCCCTTAACGAGAAACAAACTTACCACAGCAGATTTATTCCCCTTCAAAGAATTATTGCCTCATGTTCAAGGATTCATTGAACAACAAAAAAAATTTTTAAAAATTAGAAAAAGCCTACTCCAAAAGGGAAGAGAGATTGCACATGAAGAGCCTGCTCCAACAAATCCTGCCTTATTTTTATGTCCCATTAGCCATGCACTTATTAAATCTGCAGTAATAAGTGCAGAAGGGATAATCTACGATAAAGATTCCTTAAAAAATATAAAAGATGCACCAACTGTAGTAGATTTTCAGGCGTTACAACAATTTATTAGGTTATATAACTCGCATCGACCCACTTTGACATCGGAAACTCGACGCAGTGAAGAGCCAGTAAAAGGAACCGACCAACGCTTAGCACGTTTTGATAAGGCGCTACAAACGCTACAAACTAAAATTGGCCAAGTCGATCAGCATTATTTGCCTGAAGCTCTCACTAAAGCCAATGAATTATTAGAGGTACTACAAAAAGCTCGTGATGAATATGTTATCGCACTTAAGAAACCAAGCTTTGATGAATCAACGGCTGCAGAGGTTTTTCTAAAAAAATGTAAAGATAAAATGACAGAAGTAAAACCGGTGTTAGCAAAAGATTTAGGCTGGGAAGAGTATCTTTCTAATCTATGGACACTAATAAGTACGATCTTTATGAGCCCATTCTCCAGTAATCCCCATGGTTTTTATACAACACGCTCATTAGCAGCAGTCGAAAAAGCTGACGAGGACTTAGGCCTTAGTTCTCAAACCTCTGCGGCCAGTAAGAAAAATTAGATAAGATTAGGGCAATGATATGGACGCTCCTTCTCTTTTTTAGTTTCTGACGAAACCATTTTGGCTCATCTAGTAGCCCTTTAAAAGGGAGGATGAGCCCCTATCATTGCCCTAATTTTCTTCTAAATTATTTCGTCGTTCATCACCTCAAGTATAAGAGATTACTCCTTAAATAGGACTTTAATAGCCTATGAAAAAAATGATACCCCACCAAAATAGAAATTATTTCGCCCTTATTGGGTTAAATTAATACCATAAGATGATTCGTAAGCTATATTTTAAGTAATGATAACTTATTATGAGATTCCATGAGAAGATTTATTGCATCTTACATTGTCTTTTTAAAACACGATTTAAAAATTGCTGATGCGTGCAAATCAACACGAGATCGATTGCTGGAATCTATTACCAATAAAGAACACTTCTCCGAAGATCTTGCAGCTCATTTTGTAAGAACAGACCCCAATAAACCGTTTGCTATCTCCAATACTGACCCCTCTCAAGTCTCACTCTTAAAAAAACTAATTAATTGTTTAGATCATTCGGAAAAAGCATTACGTGCCGTTGAAAATTTAGATGTTAGACGAGACCGCTCCATAGCAGGAATAGTCTACGATGCTGCTAAAATTAGTTATAATGCCATTCATGAAATGTATGCTGCTATCCAATTAATTAATCATAGTAGTGCAGATATTCAAAATATTGTCGGTCCCCATCTTTCAGCCTTAATGCCTAAAATCGCTTTGGCCTCAAGAGCATTAGGACAATTAACTCCAGAACACCCCGAAGAAAGCGCAGGAGCTGTATTGGCAGGTGTTGTGAAAATGTTGCCCACTGAAAAGCATAGTGAGGAGCAGAGTCTAGAAAACCTAAGTAGTATGATTTTTGAAATTCCCCATTATTTTGAAGAATTACAAAAATTAGTTTCCACCGGCGCCTCAGGTATGACAACGAAATCGATTACTAGCGGCGAGGAGTATCAAGCAATAATGCTCAAAAATGCCAACGATACCAAGGCTCATTTTGATAAATTACTTACCAATAACAGTAAATTTTCCTCCGTTACTAGCTATTTAGGCATTTTAAAAAAATTAGCTGATCTTAGTTCAGATCTGGTCAACACAGGGGCTCCACTTAGTAAACAGGCCTATATGGATGCGGCAGATAAACTCCAAGAAATTAAACATACACATCTTCCTCATATGATTTCTGAATTAGAAAAAATGGAAGAAAGCATGGGCTTAAAACCTGGAGTATTAACTGCGCCTGCTATTAAAAAAATGGATGAATATTACACTCAACTGGCAATTCAAGTGGATAATATTGCTCAAGCTGCCGGTGTTTTAGACACGACTTCTGATTATATGAGCTCGCTTTTAGGAAGAGGAATTCGTCGTCTTTTTATTGGTGATACAACAAAAATGGATGTGGGTGAGAAGCTGAAACCTGTGCCTGATCTTTTGGTCATGCAAGATGTTGAATTTAGTGCAAAAAGAAGGGAGTATCAGACTACACGCTTAAGTGAGACAAGCCTTGAGGCAAACAATACCCAAACCAAAGATGCGGCTACTAGCTTTTTTGACATCCTCTCCAAGTACAACTGGCTAAACCAAGCTCACTGTAAATGGAGCCTGGCTAATGTAAGCCAAGTTGAAAAAACTAAATTACTCAAGGAATATAAACAATTTCAATCTCATTTTGCAACGCTTCATCCTGATATAGATAAACTGATTGTAGATGCACTAACTAAACCTACAGGAGAGGGTATTGTCTCGCGTTTATACAGCTCTGAATACAAACAATTATGGGGCTCTAACCACTTTAAACAAGTTTTATCCTGTAAAGATGCTGTATTAGCGAGTATCGATCAAAGTGTTGTTCAAGCGAAATTTAAAGAACAATTGATAAAAAAGTCAATGAGCCATTCTGAGCAAACGGCTTATGAAGCCCTCAATAAAAAAACCGCTTTAAAAGCAGAAGTGACTCCCTTTACTCCTGTTGAGTATGTATTTGAAGAAAACAAACCATCTAGTGCATACCATGAAAAAGTTATCGCTGTAAGTCATCAAATTACCCAACTTGAAAGAGCCCAAAAAGGGGTAAGTGATTTTCTAGCAATAGTAGAACTCGCAAGTACCACGACCGATATCGCCTCATTAGATGAGGTTAGTAAAGAAAACTTACGTAAAGCCTATCAACAATTTCAGCCTCAACTTATAGCAATGGGCCATGATGATATTAACGAACGTTTAGTGCAAAGCCTAACCTCATCAAAATCGACTAAACCGCCACTTCTTGTGTCTGACTTAATGCGTATACAAGAAGAAATTAATACCGAGTTAGGTATTTTTCTGAGCAATGCTAAGAATGATAAGAAAGCCTATTTAGAACAAGAAAAAGCAGCCAAACTAACCGAGTTAGAACGCGCACCTCTTGTTGCCCAAGGCTCAGAGCTGGGAAGAAAAACTTTATTTGGTATGCTCCAAGACATGAAACTGTCTAAATCAGTCGAGGAATTTTTCACGGGTAAATTTCAAAACTACCTAAAAGAAAACTTGTCCCCTGTGGTTTGGAAAGAGCTCTCTACAGATGGAAAACTTGATCTTAGCAAGATGCCCTATCCTTATACTGAATTTTATAAAGATAGCCCTGAAGTTAAGATGTATAAAGAGCTCATTAATTCTGTTTATCATATTAAATCTGGGCTGGCAAAACTGGAAGCTCTTAATGATTATGGTGATCCAAGCTCAATAGTTAATCGTACCCGTTTTGTAGCAAGCACCATGGATGCACTAATAATCGATATTAACAGTAGCAAATACTATTTAAAAAATGCTTTAAGTCAGATGTCAGGGATTCCGGCATTTAATGCAATGATCCAAGAAACTCGCGAGTTGCTATCACCAATGCAAAAGTTGCCTCTGATAGGAGATTACTTAACACCTCCTGAGCAACTTGCACCTCTAGCCCCTCGAGATTATGTTGAGCTCTGGAAGGAGCAGCAAGTCATCGTTCAAGAATTTCTTTCACCCTCCACGCCTAAGCCAGCGATCGTTATAGAGCCTCAGCTTGAAGATCCCGTAGTCCCGCCCGTCGTCCCACCCGTAGTCCCTCCAGAAAAAGGCGCTATGGTAAGACTCATTGCTGAGGCCTTATATAAAATCCCATCCGTATTGGAAACTGTAAGGGATAAAAGTGCTCCTTCTGCAGAAAAAGACGCACAAACTGAGGCGAACATTAGAGCTTTCGTAGAAGGATTAGAGGGCTTATCTTTTGGTCCTAATTCGGTCAAAAAAATTATTGGCACCTTAAGTAAAGTGGAAATGCAACTTTCAGATATTGGCGCGAGTGGACGAGAGGCTGTATTGGCACGTCTACAAGGAATTCGCTCTGAGTTGGGTTTTGTTTTAATGGCAGCCGCCGATGAGGCGGAGTTTAATTTAGGTTTAAAACCAGGAACGTATTCCTCAGTCGTCAGTCAACGCTTTGATTTGTTTTATGATTCTTTAATAAGCAATATGCCCCTAGCAAAAGATCAGCAAGCTCTAGAATTGATTATCGATGTAACTCACACACAAAAAAGATTGCAACGAGAAGAAGAGCGGCTACATGAAGCTCACGAAGATAAAACGGCT
The DNA here is from genome assembly GCA_945865355.1 of Legionella genomosp. 1. Taxonomy (GTDB): domain Bacteria; phylum Pseudomonadota; class Gammaproteobacteria; order Legionellales; family Legionellaceae; genus CAMBDN01. The sequence goes on along the minus strand of CAMBDN010000043.1, from coordinate 6,586 downwards.
GACGACACTAAACGCATTATTTTGGGGGATGATTTTGAAAACACTAATAAGGTATTTAATGCCTACAAAAAACTCGATGATCTTATACCGAATATTCGAGATTACGTCAGCGCAGGTTTTGATGGTATAATGGATCTTAAAAGTAAAGCTGACGATGCGTATCAAGAAATTCGATCCTTATTAGCAGACGCTCATGCAGACATTTTTGATGAGGATCTTATTAATCGATGCGAAGATGAAGATATAGATGAACTCAATGCAGCCATGCATAAAGTGCTTGCTGCTCGAGAGGCCATTTATAATCCATCTACGGCATTAACTAAAATACAACAGCTCTATCTTGATAGTAATTTTAGTCAAACTAAAGACCAAGAGCAATTTATTAGAGAGTATCAAAAGCTTCAACCTTATTTGAGTAAAATAATTTATACATACGACAACTATTATTTTCTTCGGGAATTACAAGGTCCCGAAGACTTTGTCAAGGCTGCTGCTACAATTAGTGGTGAGGTAGGCAGGCTCCAGGAGGTTATTGGAGGCATTGAAAAAAGTAAAGCAAGCAAAATTAGTTTAGCAGAGGAGCGTGTGGCTTTTGTTAATGACTTATTGACGAAACAAATAAAAAAAATAGGCCCAGAAAAAATTGAAGCGTTTAAAGAGAAAGTATTCACTAATTATGTGAAGGGTAATACAGAGAGTGCGCTTGCAGAGTCTATGGGGGCTTATGCAGCGCTTTTTATCGAACACAGCATGCCCGATTTCTTAGATAAAAAAGAACAAATACTAGCCGGTTTGACCTTAAGAAATGACATCGAAGAAAGTGTGGCTGCACGCGTTGATGAAATAGTGCCAGCAATCATTACAAAAAATACGGATTCTTTTAAACAATTAGTGTTCAATAATAATGTTAATAATGACGTCGTTAAAGAATCATTTAAAGAGGAATTAGGTATTTATACGGAAGTATTTTTTAAAAAAATAGCGCCAGCCTATGAAGCAGAAAAAGAGCGCATTCTTACAGCTCTCCCTTTAGATAGAAATTTAGGTAATGCTGTGCTGTCTCAACTTAGCAGTATAACGCGTCAAGCCGTGCAAGAAAATAAAGCGCTAAAAACTGCCTGTGGTAAACTTAATACCTTTGTAAAAGAACTGAGTGAACTTATTGAAGCAGAGCGCGCTAATCGTAAACAAAGCTCTCATCGTAAGGAAGAAATAATACTGTTAACGGAACTCCATCAGCGAGTATGCGATACCAGTCGCATTCCAGCAGAACGTACTGTAGAGCATTTACATCAAACCTATTTGAGTGCTGAAAAAGAACTTAAAGCGATTAAGAAAAATGATGCCTTAATGCAGATTGATGATGTATTAATTTCATTGAAAACGACGATCGAGAGCGAGATCGAGAGCGAGTTACAACAGCAAGCAGGAAATCCTTGTCGCGATGAAAAAATACAAAAATTAACAGACATGCAACGATTTTTAAAGGAGCCTTATAGTAGTCGTGAAGGTGATATAGCTAATTTTTTAAGACAGAAACAAGACAAAGCAAACAACTTCCTGGCCTCGCTTCCCCAATATAATGAGATGATTGATATTCATGATCATCTCAAAAAAATGAAAATTTATGTAACAAGCTCTACAAAATTATCACCAGAAGTTAAAGACGAACAAAGTAAACTACTGACTTTTTTACAATCTACGCTTGTGAATAGGGATAAATCCCCTTCAGAGCGCCTAATGGACGTCAAAAGGGAAGGTGAAGATAAAATTAATCAAAAAATACTTAATAAAAACTCAGACTCACTGTGGACTTCTCTGTGTAAGGGTTTTAATAACTTCCTGGTTAAGATAGGTTTGAAAGCGCCTTCAACTGCAGTAGATCAGGGCAAAGATCTTACCTCTGCTTTCAAAAGTAAATTAAATGAAATAAAAGAGGTAACTCCTTCTACACCAAAACCTGCTAATGATTCTCCTGAAAATGATCTTGATTCTGAAGAAGAAATTACTCCTATATAAGTGGTTAGTGTCAGGTAACCAGTCATTTAAATCATAGCTTATTTTACTTAATATCAAGTACCTTCAAGTTGAGTGGGTATATGCCCGTTTTACGCTCAGACTTACATTGTCAGAAAAACGTTAATGGGAAAATGACTCGGCTCATTAACTCAACAAATCGTTGATAGCTGGGTGACTTAGGACAATAAAATCGATCAACATTGGCCATTTCTTGTAAAATTTTGCTCTCATCTCCGGCAATAATTTTTTAATTGATGACACACCCTAGACTGATTAATCATAAAACCAAAGCAAGGAAGAGGGGTTTAATCGCAAAATGATATTTATTAGGTCTGATTACTTTGATTTCCAGACCTAGAGACTTCATGACAAAGGCGGTGAATAATGAGGAAGCCGTGAACTGTATATTTCTAGATGACTTTTATATTGTCCAAGTATGCGAATGTATTCTATTTCTTGTCTCTATCGTTATGAATTAAATCCGGCCAGTTTTTTTAACAGGTATTCAAGGCCCAACTCAAAACCTCCAATCGTCTTCCCTTTAAATAAACGTTAGGGACGTTGCCTAAATTAACCTAGGTAATAATCAAAATCTAGCTTACAATTAATAGGTTATTTGGTTAGAATCGTCCTAACATCCCGACTAGTGATTTTGTCTATGCTAAGTGTTGTTATCATTGCTAAGAATGAAGCGTCAAATATTAGACGTTGTCTCGAGTCGGTGAAGTGGGCCGACGAGATTATTGTTTTGGATTCTGGAAGTACTGACAGCACTGTCGCGATTGCTAAAGAATTCACTGATAAAGTATTTGTAACGGACTCCTCTGAATGGAGGGGTTATGGGGTACAAAAGCAAAGGGCCCTAGCATACGCTTCAGGAGACTGGGTCTTAAATCTAGATGCAGACGAATCCGTTGAACCCGCTTTTCAGCAGGTGGCACTTCTTCACATGAAGGCTAATGATGCAGACGCCTTCCGTATTCCAGTTCGTATGTATTTTTACGGCAAACAATTGCGTTATTCTTCTAGTCCAAAACGCCATATTCGTTTATTTAAGCGTGAAGGTGCACGGTTTAGCAGTGATATTGTTCATGAAAAAATTATTTTACCTAAACACGCAAGGGTGAGTAAAATGCGTGAGCCAATTATGCACCACTCTTTTCACGATGTTAGTCACGTTCTTTATAAAATGAATCGCTATTCCTCGTATAGCGCAAAAATTAGTATTAATGAAAAAAAATATGCCAGTTTATTAAAAACATTGATAGGCACGGGTTGGATGTTTTTTCGTTGCTATTTTTTGCAATATGGTTTCCTGGATGGAAGAGAGGGCTTATTGTTTTCACTATTCAGCGCACAAGGTTCTTTTTACCGAGGTATTAAACAACTTTATACCGATCAGTTACAATCTTACGATCAACAGGGAGATTGAATTAGTGTTAACGGCGTTTAGCTATTCGCGGCTTAATGTCCAGTTCTTACAGTGGCTGCCGTTTTTGTTAGCCGCGTCCATATTCGCAGTGCCTATTAGTTCAACAGCTAAGGGTGTTTTTGTTGGCTTGGCCGTTGCTTTTGTTGTCTTTACTCCTGCTTATTATCGAGAGCTGCGATTGACTCTGTCACAACCCTGGTGCCAAGCATTGCTCGTGTTCTTTTTTGTTATTTTGCTTGCTTGTGCCTGGGGACCGGCCAGTGTGCACGATAAAACATCTGTTCTTAAAAAATATAGTAAATTACTTTTTCTTCCATTCTTAGTTGTCGGTTTTCGTGATCAGCAATCCCGTCGTATGGGTTTATATGCATACTTAGCTGCAATGTTCATTACTTGTGTATTATCTATGCTGAAGGGATGTGGCGTATTGACCTATAATGGCCCTGATCCTGGTCAAGTATTCCACAACCATATCATGACGGGCCTAATGATGGCTTTTGCCACCTATCTTTCTGCATGGTTGCTTATTCAGGAAAAAACAACAATGGGGCGCGCCCTTTATGTTGCTCTGGTATTATTATTTAGTTATCAAATATTATTTATCAGTACGGGACGGACAGGCTATGTTATTTATGGAATGTTGATGTTCTTATTAGTGATGCAAACTTTGCCATGGAGAAAAGCTGTTCTTGCACTGGTTCTGGGTTGTCTCTTACTTCCAGTCAGTTATTATCAAAGCCCTACAATGCAACTCATCGTCAACAATGCCATTGAGAACGTGCGAGATATTAAGCATGGAAATAAAAATAACTCGATTGGTTATCGAATACAATTTCATGCTTTTGCAAAGAAGCTATTTTTACAACACCCTTGGTTTGGGAATGGGACGGGTAGCTATTCCTATTTATTCAAGCAAGACAATCCGGTTCCAGCGTGGCATGATGTACGACCGTCTCAAAAAAATATGTTTGAACCACATAGTCAATATTGGCTGGTTGCGGCAGAACTTGGCTTGATAGGGATTTTTTCCTTGTTATTATTTTTTGGTAGCCTGGTGGTCGCAGCGCTGCGATTGCACTCTATGCGGGCAATCGCAATCGCATTGCTCATTCCTTTTATGGTTGGTAATCTATCTGATTCACTATTGTTTTATTCAGGCACAGGGTATTTCTTTCTGTTGTTTATGGCTATGTGTCTTAGTGAGCAACCATCAGTCGTTACCAGGTAGCAACTGATTGAGGTGCATTCTGAAGACTACATTCCTCGGATACGCCGCCATTATTACAGATAACTAGCCCAGTATCATCGATGTCCAAAACGCCACCTTGCCAAACACAGCAACCGCTGATTCGTTGTAAGTCCATCACTGCATGACGGGTACAGTAGCATGCTGAATACTCGCCGTTACTACATACGAAACGGCCCGCTGATGAGTCGCAGTATTTGATGCCGCCCATCTGTTTGCAACAGTCGCCACACATACTATAAGCAACGTTAGTTGAAACGCCTAAGAGCAGGGTGATGGGAAGCAACAAGTGTTTGAAAGAACGCATCATTCATTCCATATGGTTATATAAATCTAGCATAGCATATACAAGCTACAATTCAATTCTATGGTCACTCTTCAATGAGTGCCACCTCTTTTATTTCCGCTTCTAATTCAACCGATTCAATTTTTTGAAAGCGCTGGGTAATTTTTTTAGCGGACGTATTCACTTCATTGACATCTTGGTGGGCTAAGTCGATATGTTTGGTTAATTTATCCATGCGTTTTTCAAAGCGTTGGAAATCATCGGCTAGTGCATGTAAGTGTTTTTGAATAATATGGACTTGTTTGCGTGTGGCATCGTCTTTTAATACGGCTCTCGCTGTTGTTAATACTGCCATGAGGGTGCTTGGTGACACCAGCCAAACTTTTAATCGCTGTGACATGGCAATCACTTCGGGATAATTGGCATGCACTTCAGCAAAGATAGCCTCTGCCGGAATAAACATTACAGCCCCATCGGTTGTTTCATTAGGGATAATATATTTTTCGGCGATATCTTTGATGTGTTTTTGCATATCTTGGCGAAATTGTTGCTGTAACGCCTTCCTATCAGCAGATGATGCATCGGTATTCATGAGTTTTTGATAGGTTTCTAAAGGAAATTTGGCATCAATCACTATATTACCCGTTGGTTCTGGTAAAAATAAAATACAATCAGCGCGCTTTTGGTTGCTTAACGTGTATTGCATGCTGTAGTGAGTGCTTGGGATCATATTGGCTATCAAGGTTGATAATTGCACTTCGCCAAAGGCACCACGGGCACGTTTATCAATGAGCACATCCTGTAAACTCATGACATGCGAAGAAAGTTCTGTAATTTGTTTTTGTGCTTCGTCAATGATGGTCAAACGTCGCACAACGTCAGTAAACGTTGACGATGTTTTTTCAAAACCTTCTGTTAAACGATGATTAACCTGTTGGGTCAAGCTGTGTAAATGATTGCGTATTTCTTCTGTGAGGGTATGCAAATGGGAGGTGAGTGAACCCGAATGCTGTTTGAAGCTATGGCTCATTTGTTCCCGCACATCTGTCATTTGACGTTGCATTGTTTCTGCAATCAGTTGTTGGCTGGTTAACTGTCCTTGGGTGATTTTTTCATGTATTTGGTGTTGTCCCGCCTGCGAAATGTTTTGTAAATCCACATGCAGTTGATGGACTTGGGTTGTTAACGCAACTTGTAATTTATCGTAATGCAAACGGGCTTGCGATTCTTGTTGCTTTTGATGTCGCAAGACCCAGAGTAATAATAGCGTTTGTACACAAAGCACAATGCCAATAGTGAGAAAAATAGGCTGGTTGAAAAGATCAATCATTATACACCGAAAAGATTCCTTAGTTCGACACAGTATACTGTACTAGCAGTTAGTTAAGGAAACTTCCTATATTAATGGGTTGGTTTCCCCCTTTGAAAAGGGGGGATTAAGGTGGGTTTATATTCTTCAGTTCTGAGGATTATATCAATCGATGATGACACGATTTAAAGTTTTAAACTGAGTCCTAATAAGAGGCTTTGCGTTTGAAATGAGAAATGAGGTGAAGAGGATAAATTGGTAATGTTGGCAGGCGAGCCAGTACCCAGAAAGGCG
>CAMBDN010000042.1 GCA_945865355.1 Legionella genomosp. 1 | reverse complement strand
ACATTTTCAGTACGCGAGGCAACAATTAATACATCAAGCAATGCAGAGTTTTTAGTAGACGGGCCAATGATGTTGAAATCAATATTAACTTCATCAATTGGATAGGGAATGTATTTATCTGAGTCGATAACAACCGACTCCTCAATTTCTTGCATACTAAGGCCGGCATTGACTTGGATCACTTTGCTAATAGCAGAAGCTTCAGGAACCGCGCACGCAACTAGATTGCAAGTCAGATTGGCAGAGAGAAGTGCATTTTTTATGCTGCTTGCAACGGTATCAATGTCTTTAATCGAGCTTCCTTCCATTGCACTTTCCGGCAACACCGCTCGAGCATAACCTTGGACACAAAATTGATCGCCTGTCTTAGAAATTTCAAGAATCTTCACCGAAGTTGAACTAATGTCTATTCCAAGCACTGAACGGTGTTGAGATCTGAACAAATTTAGCACGTGTCTCTTCTCCATGAAGCAGTTAAACATTTTCCATATGTGCCAAGGATCGCGCCTAAATTAACTTTCCATTCTTGTGCAATCCTAAGTGATATTAACGTAACCTATTATAAATTGCATTATACACCGCGCTATTTCATAATCAGCGCAAATAAAACAGGATAAAAATATTTTATGACCGCATCGCTAATTGATGGCAAAATAGTTGCTGGCGAAATCAAAAGTAATATCAAACAAGTCATTGCAGAACGTACCCTGCGGGGACATCGACCGCCAGGGCTTGCGGTCATTCTCTTGGGCGACAATCCAGCCGCTTCCATATATGTTCATAACAAGCGCAAAGTCTGTAATGAAATTGGTCTCAAATCATATGCATATGATTTACCTACCTCAACCAGCGAAAAGGAGCTTCTTACTCTTATTGATACCCTCAATGAACACGCAGAAATCGATGGAATTCTAGTGCAGCTACCTTTGCCCTCACACATTAATACAACAACTATCATCGAGCATATTAATCCCCACAAAGATGTAGATGGCTTTCATCCCTATAATTTTGGCAGGTTAGCCCAAGGGAACCCTCTATTGAGACCCTGCACACCGTATGGGGTCATTCAATTGTTGCAGCATTATCAGCTTTCCCTGCGTGGCAAAGAAGCTGTCGTCGTTGGCTCATCGAATATTGTTGGCCGACCCATGGCCATGGAGCTACTCATTGCTAAAGCAACAGTAACCATATGCCATTCTGCAACACAACAACTCGAACACCATATTAAAAATGCCGAGCTTGTCGTAGTAGCAACAGGATCTTATAACGTCGTGAAACCAGATTGGTTGCACGCCAATCAGATTATTATTGACGTAGGCATGCACCGTCGTCCAGACGGAACTGTACACGGTGATATCGATTTTAATGAAGCAAAAAAAAGGGTGCAATGGATAACCCCCGTTCCTGGTGGCGTTGGCCCGATGACGATCTGCACATTAATGCAAAACACCTTACTTGCCGCAGGAATTCATTAACGCTCTAGATCATCCCAATCAAACTCACCATCCAATTCATCTTCTAGCTCTGCCTTGAGACGTTTGCGCTCAAGACGATCTTCAAGCATTCGTCGCACTTGTTTTTTATGATTTAGCTCTTCTATATCGTCTTCATAATTAAAATCAGAAAAAGACTGATTGTCATTGTAATCCTTATGCAGGCTCATATTTTTCTCCATTTATTTCACCCTCAAACAAAGTATAGTTCAATAAATATTTTTTTTATTACCCATACAAAATGAATTTTAAATCGGGTGGAGTCGTATCCAATTAAGATTGTAGTAAAAATTTAATGGCTTTATACTCAAGCAAATACCTCCTGCCAAAACAGCAACATGCTTAGTTACCAACACGGTTACCATGCCGGAAATTTTGCCGACGTCATCAAGCACCTAACATTAGCTCGCCTATTTAACTACATGACCATCAAGGAAAAGCCATTATTTTATTTAGAAACCCATGCTGGTAGAGGCAAGTACGATCTGCAGGACAAGCAAGCCTTAAAAACGGGTGAAGCACGCCAAGGAATTGAACTGCTTTGGGAGCACCACGCTCAACTACCGGATGTATTTTCTCCTTACATACAATGTATTTCACAGTTAAATAATGGACAGACCTTACGCTATTACCCTGGCTCTCCATCACTCGCGATGCATTACCTTCGTAATCAAGACCGACAAATCTTCTGTGAATTGCATCCTGGCGAATTTGAACATTTACAACAATTGCCCCGAAAAAACAAACGCATTTTATACAACAACTGCAATGGATTAGAGCAGCTGAATGCTTCATTACCACCCATTGAGCGACGAGGATTAATTTTTATCGATCCGTCTTACGAAATCAAAACGGATTACCGCCAAATTCCCGAGTTATTGAAAGCGGCTTATCTCCGATTTGCAACTGGGGTGTACTGTGTTTGGTATCCTATTGTTGACAATAAACTCCATGCCCAATTACTCAGGGGATTAGAAAATATCGGTGCAAACAGTAAATTACGTATTGAATTTTATTTGACACAAGCAGCAGGGGTCGGAATGACTGGCTGCGGATTATGGGTGATTAATCCACCCTATGTACTTCTATCCGAGATAAAATTAGCATTAGAGACATTGCGTAAAATATTTAATCCAGGCGTTTCCTCCTACCTTATTGAAAATTAGGAGTCCTAATGCCAATTATTGGATTGCCTGTATTTACCGATAATTATATTTGGATCATTGTGAATGAATTAGAGCATTCGCTCACCTGTGTTGATCCTGGAACTGCAGCACCTGTTTTATCTTATGCTAAGCAGAACAAACTGAAGCTCAACAATGTTCTTATCACACATCATCATCCTGATCATGCAGGCGGTATCGCTGATTGCTGAGTGCTTACCCAAAAACAAAAGTGTATGGGCCTGCTGATCAGAGAATACCTCAAGTAAATTTTGCCGTCCGAGATGAAGATATCGTACACATTGATCATTTCGCCTTTCGGGTATTGAGCACACCTGGGCACACCAGCACCCATATATGCTATCAAGAACCAACACAAGGTTGGTTATTTTGTGGAGATACCTTGTTTTCGGGAGGTTGCGGGCGTGTTTTTGATGGCACGATCGAGGCATTGCATGAATCAATCACGCTATTAAAAAACTTACCCAAGGACACCAAAGTATATTGTGCACATGAGTACACGTTGCAAAATTTAAGATTCGCTGCAAGCGTTGAGCCAGAAAACAGCACTATTCGTTCTTATTACGACCATCTTCAAGAGAAAGCAGACCGGTGCTCTCTACCCTCGACTATCGCGCTAGAAAAAAAAATAAACCCTTTTATGCGCACTCATTTACCTTGTGTCCAAGCGTATGCCCATGCTCACGGGCTAACGTCCTCTGATTCACTAGCCATTTTTAAATTATTACGTGAAGAAAAAAATAATTTTTAGAACGTGTTTAGATTCCGATAACAATTCCTCTAAAACGCCAGCCTCCATCAGCTAATCGGCAGGAACCAAGCGTCTAGCAAGACTTCCAAAGACCGCATCTAAGGTGCGATACATCAGCATGGGTGATATCGAACGCCAACAGCAATGTGTTTTAATTATATTCTTTTTGTATTATTATAATTCACCAAGGGTTTCTTGAAATTGTTTTTTTTAGTAGACTGCTAGACCGATGATTAAAACCAGGTCGTTACTTTGAAGTTTAAGTCACTGATATTATTTGTCATATCTAGTCTGTGGACCTTTACAACAACAGTAAATGCTCAATCCACTCATAACGTTTGGGATGCTTTACGTGATCAATTTTCGCTCAGCCATGAAGTTACCCGGCCTGAAGTACAAACTCAAATCCGCTGGCTTATTGCTCATCCAAGCTATATACAAAAATTAGCACGTCAATCTGAACCCTATATTTATCACATCGTCACCGAAATTAAAAACCGCAGACTTCCCGGCGAACTGGCATTAATCCCCATGATTGAAAGCTCTTATGATCCATTTGCTTATTCAGGTGTAGGTGCTGCAGGCCTCTGGCAACTGATGCCGGGGACTGGAACTGATTTAGGCCTCAAACAAGACTGGTGGTATGACGGTAGACGAAGTATTGGTCCTTCAACCAATGCGGCCCTCACTTATTTATCGTATTTACATAATTTCTTCAATGGCGATTGGGTACTTGCCTTTGCCGCTTATGACTCAGGCGAAGGTTCATTGGCGCGTGTTATTAAAAATAGTGGCTTAACAGGAGGCCATGTGAGCTTTTGGTCACTGAATGTTCCTCAAGAAACCAGAGCTTACATCCCTCGATTACTCGCTTTAGCAGAAGTGATACAAAACCCGCAGCGATATAACGTGCAATTACCAGATATTCCGCACGCCCCCTATTTTGAAGAGGTCAATATTGGCAGTCAAATCGATCTCAACCATGCGGCAAAACTAGCTGGTATCAGCTATAGAGAGCTGCTCAAGCTCAATCCAGGATTCAACCGTTGGGCTACAGCACCTTATCGCCCGTATAAACTATTAATTCCTGCCAATAAAGTTGAAGACTTCAGTCGAAATTTGGCGAATGTGCCAGAAGACCAACGGGTGAGCTGGACGCGTCATAAAGTAAGTGCGGGCGATAATTTGGTTTTGATTGCACAAAAATACCACACCACGGTGAATTTAATCAAAGAATTGAACCAGCTGAAGTCGAGCTCAGTGAAAAAAGGGCAATTCGTGCTCATTCCAAGTAGCAAGAACACAACAGTGACGTCACAAACGAATACCCCACCGTCGACGCCCACCCAGCATTTTATTGCGACTAAGCAATATAAAGTCGTTCATATCGTGCAGAAAAATGAATCCTTCCAACAAATACAACAGAAATATGGTGTTACAGCACAAGATATTCAAAGTTGGAATCACTTAATAGCGCAGAAACCGTTAAGCCCTGGGCAACAACTGATTATTTGGAGGCAAAGTCGTCCAACAGGAACGTATATTGTCAAATCAGGGGATAGTCTTAATGTGATAGCGAAACGAAATAACACGGATCCCCGCACATTGCTCAAGCTAAACCCAGGCATAAATGACAAACCACTTCGTCCGGGCCAAAAAATTACACTGGGTTAAAATGAAGCAAAGTGTATCTGCTATTGCTCGCATCAGATGCTCTAAGCGAGAATTGCCACTAAAATTCGCAAATTGCAAGCTCATTAAAAATCATGTGTTATACTTAAGTTACTGTTTACATTTAATTTAAGATAATGAAACTACTTTTCGATTTATTCCCGATACTGATTTTCTTCATATGCTATAAGGTATTTGGCATATATGTTGCCACCGCAGTAGCAATGGGGGCATCGCTTTTACAAGTGATATTTTATCGCATACAGCACCAACGCTATGAAAAAATGCACTTAATCAGTATGACGCTCATCTTAGTTCTTGGTGGCGCTACTTTGTTTTTTCATAATCCCTGGTTCATCAAGTGGAAGCCCACTGCTATTTATTGGTTATCCTCTTTGGTGTTCTTAGGCTCGTCATTTATTGGCAAAAAAACATTAATACAAAAAATGATGGAAGGAAATATTGATTTGCCACAGAATATATGGAGTAGATTGAATTTTGCGTGGGCCGTGTTTTTTATTTTAATGGGTGCCTTAAATATTTACGTAGCCTACTATTACGATACGGACATTTGGGTTAATTTTAAATTATTCGGTGGCGCTGGATTTACTTTGCTTTTTGTTTTCCTACAATCGATTTATTTGACCAGACACATTGTAGAAAAGAACATAGAAAAACAGCCCACAGGCACCCCTTAACGCGTTAAGGAAAATAAATGCGATTGTTACTAGTCGAAGACGATGAATTGCTTGGAGATGCCGTTAAAACAGGACTGACCCAGTTCGGTTATATTGTTGACTGGCTAAAAGACGGAGAAGCGGCCCGAGGTGCACTCAAATCAGAGTCGTTTGAGCTGATTATTTTAGATTTGGGTTTACCAAAACTATCTGGAATTGGTCTTTTACAAGCCATCCGACATGACGGCAATGCAACGCCTGTTATCATCCTGACAGCTAGAGAGTCGGTTGAAAGTAGGGTCAAAGGTTTGGATTGTGGTGCTGATGATTATATTATCAAACCCTTTGATCTCAATGAGCTTAGCGCCAGGGTTCGTGCATTGATTCGGCGATCACAAGGACGAGCTGATACTGTCTTGCAATACCGCAATGTTACACTTGATCCTGCTGCACACTCAGTAATGGTCGATGAAGTCCTCGTCAACGTTCCCCGCAGGGAGTTTGCACTGTTGCAAAAATTATTGGAAAACAGTGGGCATGTCTTATCACGCGAACAATTAATGCAAAGCATCTATGGCTGGGATGAGGATGTTGACAGCAATGCTTTAGAAGTTCATATTCACAATCTACGTAAAAAACTGAATGCCAACTTTATCCGCACCATTCGTGGCGTAGGTTATATGGCTGAAAAAAATGATAGTGTTTGAGTATCGTGAAATCATCGATCCGGAAGTTTTTATTAATCAACCTGTTGTTGGCAATTACAATTACTACAACGCTAACAGCAATTGGTAACTATTACTTAGACCAAAAAGATATACAAGAGCACCTAGATACGTTAATGGCTATTTCAGCGCTGTCTTATCAAGCATTATTAGGTGATGATCTCCACCAACGACCTCTAATGAAAATTCAAGAGACATTAGAAACAATCCCACAAAAAGTTGAAAGTTACTCTCAAAGCCCTCCGCTTGACGAGGAACCACAAGAGCATTACTTGGATAAATTTAATTTCCAGGTATGGACTGATGGTGGAAAACTACTGCTACATTCATCCAATGCACCTAAAATTCCACTGACAGCCGAAATCGACGGATTTAGCGATAAAAAGATCGGTAACCAAAAATGGCGCGTGTTTACCACCTATAACAACAAGCCAGGCATCCGCACGGTTTTAGCGGAACGCTATGATACCCGTAATGAATTGGGCCATCGTATTGCTCAAGATGATTTATATATCATGCTATTAACGTTTCCTTTATCCGGCCTGCTAATTTGGATCATTATTGGTAGGGGCCTAGACAGCCTGGATCGAGTTGCACAAGAAGTGGCGAACCGAGAGCCTACTCACTTGGAGCCCGTAAATATTAAAGGGATTCCGCAGGAAATCAAACCGCTTATTGATGAGTTAAATAAATTATTTTTCCGACTGAAAGAGGGCTTTGAACGCGAAAAACGTTTTGCTGCAGACGCAGCGCATGAACTCCGTACCCCCTTGGCGGCTATAAAAACCCAGGCCCAGGTTGCTTTAAATACCAATAGTATTGAGGAAAAAAATGTAGCACTGCAAAAATTGATTGCTAGCGTTAACCGCAGCACCCACATTGTTCAGCAATTATTAACGATGAGCAGTCTATTACCTGAAGCAGCAAGCATCCATGAGCTTGATAAAGTTAACTTAACTAAGATTACACGTGAAGTGCTGGCCATGATGGCTCCAGCTGCCATTGAAAAGCAAATTGAACTTGCATTTGAAGCCGATGACAACACACCAACTTTTTCTGGTAATCCTACCGCTATCAGTATTTTAATTCGTAATTTAGTCGATAACGCAATTCGTTATTGCTTAAAATGCGGTATTGTTGATATAAAAGTATACCAACATCACAATGAAGCCGTCTTTGAAGTGAGTGATAATGGTCAAGGTATACCCATTGAGCTGCAACCACGTGTCTTTGAACGATTTTTCAGAGTACTGGGTAATAAAAGCTCAGGAAGCGGCTTAGGGCTTGCCATTGTGCAACAAATTGCGGCCTTACATAAAGGACGAGTAGAGCTCGGATCACCGCCTGTTGGTACCGGGTTAATTGTGAAGGTATTTTTCCCGATTTAGGTACCTTAGGAACAGCCGCTGTTCGGTCCTGGAAAGCAATGGAACAGCCAACCAATTAAGCGTTGATAAAGTAACAAAGGCCTGTATTATTGAAGCACAGTCCCCATGATTTGTATGATTTGAGATTCCATTTCTTGAAACAGTATTTTTTTGGATGTCGACGCTTTATAAACAAGCCCAATTGAGCGCACTGGTTTTAGCGAACCAAATGGAATATATGAAAGCAAACCGCATCTTTCAGTTGACAATTTTGGCATTAATGTTATACCTGCTCCGGCTACAACCATATGCCGTAATACCTCTAAGCTTGTTGCCCTGAAAGTATGATTGTTTGAATGATCCATCTGGCTGCAAAAATTCATCACTTGATTTTTCATGCAATGCCCGTCATCCAGCAATAACAATTTCTCATGATCTATTGCCTCTTTTTTGATGAATTTATCGATTGATAATGGATGATTATGAGGCACTGCAAGCAGAAATTCCTCTTCAAACAAGCAGGATGCAGTCAACCCTTTGTCATATACTGGAAGTGCAAGAATGGCTGCATGCAATACACCATTTTTAAGTTGATCAATCAATACGTCTGTTTTTTCTTCAACAAGATAAAACGATATGTTAGGCAATGATTTTGCTAAAATCGGCATAATATGAGGCAGTAACCAAGGCCCCAATGTTGGGAAAATCCCCAGTCTAATTTCACCACCCAATGGATCAATAGCTGCTTTCGCGGCTTCACGCAGCTCATCTGTTTTCTGCAATATTTGACGTGCCAACGCCACAATGGTCGCCCCGGTATCTGTTAATGATACGGATTTGTTGGTTCGCTCTAATAATTGAACGCCAAGATACCCTTCAAGTTTTTTGATTTGCATACTAAGGGCAGGCTGGGTCACAAAGCACGCATCAGCAGCTTTTCCAAAATGCCCCAAATTAGCCAAAGCAATCAAATATTCAAGATCTCGGATATTCATAGACAGCCTCAACGATAAAAAAAACTTATCGAAATTATAACATCAATATATTATACATATCAAAGTTGATGGGATATTCTTATGATTGTACATTAACAGAACATTAACGGGAGTCATGATTATGCCTTACAATAGCGATAGGCTTTTTTTTCAAGCGAATAACTTCACCAATTTCACTTTATATGGCTACGATTATAGTGTAACTACTTATTTAACGCAGGAGGTATAATGCCTGATTATAAAATGATCAAGTTCCTACTGGAAAGAAATTTAGCTGGTTGCGCTTTTCGGCGAGGAACCAGTGCGCACCGTCTTGGGTTGATTCAAGAAGGCGTTTCAGATCATTTACCGATTAAAATCCTCGCTAAAAATGGTACTGAATCAACGTCTCTCATCAGTTGGAATATGCTCGCTGATGAGCATCTTTATAATAACTTTATGAATATTTCAGGTACTAGTGAGTTATTAGCTAACTTGGCTCCAAATAATATTTATGGAGGAGTCGAAAATCGCAATAAACTTTATTATTATTTTTCAGAGCTTGGACAATTTCTCTATGATAAACAAATTAATGACGTTATTACTTTTGATAGAAAGTTACTGGAACAGTTCAATTCGTTACAGAAATATGAGTCGAGATTAGCGAAAAACAGAGATCCGCAAAAAGCCACTGAAAATCAAATATTGGTAAAAGAGTCAAGGGATGCCATAGCTAAAACATTGTTAGATTCAGAACATAAAGATGCACATGAATTTCAGTTAGCTATTCAACATAGCGTAGACTTGATTTATCATATAAACCATGAGCTTGGCGCATTGAAATGGAGTAATCGTTTCAAGAAGTTAAAGGAAAATAAATCACTAATTGAAAAACTAAGCGATACAGATTTTTTGTGTCTTCAAGAATGCACTAATCCTACTGATATTCAGTCATTATTACCCAATAAAGAAAGTTTAGTTCATCGCATTAACCAGGACACAAAGGATCATTGCGTTATATTTTATGATCCAAAAAAGTTTGAAGTCATAGGTCCTCCCTTTTTTTGTGCTTTGGATAATAATAAAAAACCATGCATCATTGCTCGATTTAAAAACAAAGAAACGGGCATGGAATTGATTGTTGGCTCTGTGCATCATCCTGGAGGTAAAGCGAATCATCTTCATGATATTATAGAAAAAATAAATACGTTAAAAACCAGTCCCGATGAAGAGATTGAGTGCTTTCTTCCCGGTGATTATAACCACACCCGGAGGTTTTTTGATAATCCTAAATTGTTTTACCCAAAGCTTGGCACGATGGCAGGCAATGATTATGGTAACATGAACAATAGTATTGATGCTGTCCTGAGCAATGTTCAAGTCAGCCAAATAGACGTTGAACGTATCAGTGATCTGCCTTTATCACCACCCGTAGAAATGCCTTTGCGAGTGCATTTCAAAGATGAAGGTACGTATAGATCAAGTGCCAGTCCTTCTTTCGATTTACCGGTACAAAGAGTGATCTCAATTGACGAAGCAGAAAACGCTGTAGATATTTTAGGTCAAAACGATGCAACTTATGCACCACGAATAACGTTCTAATGATCATAAGATTGGAGAAATAATATGGGAATTATTTATTTAAAGGAAAAAAAATTACATACTTATGGAGAGCTCCCTGAAATAGGTAGCGTAGCCCCAAATTTTATTGTGACGAAGACTGATCTCACAACCTGCTCTTTAGATGATTTTAAAAACAAGGCGGTACTGATTAATGTTTATCCCAGCATTGATACCCAAATTTGCTTTGAGTCGGTAAAAAAATTCCAAAATGCTGCATTGAACAATCATGATATTGAAATACTGTGTATTTCAATGGATTTACCATTTGCACTAAAACGTGTCATTAGTGGTGAACAATTAAAGGCAATAACCTTTCTTTCTGATTTTCGTAACCGTGAGTTCGGTGATTTATTTGGCTTAACCATTGCGGATGGCTCACTTGCTGGCCTACTTGCGCGGGCGGTTATTGTTCTAGATTCGAATCATCGAGTGATTTATCATGAGTTGGTTACCGATGTTTCAAATCCCCCCAACTATCAAGCAGCATTAGATAAATTGCTGACACAATCCTGATTGATATTCCGGCATATATTTTATCCTACAGTCTATAAATAGTTTCTTTATAGACTTTGAAAATAGTTGCAAGTTCATTGACTGATTTGCCGTCTTGCAACCAATGTTTTTAGTCATAACACTAAGAACAACAGATAAGCCTGGTTGCATTGCCCCCCAAGGGCGCTGTTCGGCTCTACTTTGCTAAAATCTGTAATGCTTGACGTATTAATTGTTCGCAGGTCTTAGTGCCAACATCAATTTTATTAATCGCTTTAACAGCTTCTTGTTGTTTATAACCTAAAGATTCCAGCGCTTTAATTGCTTCATCCTGCTCTCGCTCATGAATCGGTGGACTGTCTTGCAAACGGACAGAGTGGGGCAACTGCTGCAAGCTATCTTTCATCTCAACGACCAATCGCTCTGCAGTCTTTTTACCAATTCCGGGTAGCTTTGTTAGCAACGCAGTATTTTGTTGATGAATACATTGAATAAATTCATCTGGGCTTATACTTGAAAGAACCGTAATCGCCATTTTAGGACCCACCCCATTCACCTTGATAAGTGCTCTAAATAGTGCGCGTTCTTGTTTATCAAGAAACCCATACAATAGCAATGCATCCTCACGTACAACCGTATGAATATGTAAGCCAATAACCCCTTTTTGCGCCTCAACTTGAAAAAAAGTTGGCAATGACGTTTCTACGTCATAACCTACCCCATTGACATCGACAACCAATTTACCGGGGTTATGTCTATCAACAACTTGTCCGCTCAGCCACCCAATCATCGAATTTTTCTCCTACTAAGTAATCCATTTCTCATGTGGCTGTGGCAAATTGCGATAGCTAGGGCATCAGCCGCATCACTTTGTGGAGAGCTAGTTAACATGAGTAAATTTACGACCATATGCTTAACTTGACTCTTTTGTGCAGCACCATAACCAACCACAGATTGCTTAACTTCTCGTGCAGAATATTCACTTACATTCAGTCGATGTGAAGCACAGGCAACCATCGCCACTCCACGTGCATGCCCTAATTTGAGTGCTGAATTTGGATTTTGGTGCATAAATATTTCTTCGATAGCAACCTCATCAGGAGAATATGTTTCCATGAGTTGGCAGACGCCATTAAAAATCTGCAACAACCGTTGACTTAATTCCCCATCAGAGGTGCGAATGCAGCCACTATCAATATACTGCAACGTTCGCTTACTTTCCTTGATCAGCCCATATCCCGTTATGCGCGATCCGGGATCTATCCCTAAGATAATTGTCATTACTCAACAGATTCAATTAAGGCGTATTCGGCATTGCTATGCACGTGCTGGACGTCGTCCAAATCTTCTAACATATCAATTAATTTCTCTAAATTTTCAGCCGTTTCTTTATCCAACGAAACCGTCGTTTGAGCACGCATTGTGACATGAGAGTGTTCTACCTCGAGTTTCTCTGCCATTAATGCAGACAAAATGGCGTGATAAGTATCAGCCGTCGTAATCACCTCAATTTGACCTTCCTCAACGACAACATCAGTAGCTCCTGCTTCGATAGCAACATCCATCGCTTGATCTTCACGATCAGTTGGCGCTAACAATATCTCACCTTGCTCATTGAATAGATAGGCCACGGAACCATCTGTCCCTAAATTGCCACCATGCTTGGTAAACGCATGTCTAACTTCTGATACGGTACGATTTTTATTATCAGATAAACAATCAACCAAGACAGCCACCCCACCAGGTCCATACCCCTCATAGCGCATTTCCACCATGTGAGCGCCCTCAAGGCCACCTACACCTCGCTTAATCGCATTATCAACGGTATCACGCTTCATATTGGCTTTGAGCGCCTTGCTCACCGCATCTCTAAGTCTTGCATTAGAAGATTCATCCCCCCCTCCCATGCGCGCAGCGACAGATATTTCCCGTATTAATTTGGTAAAAATTTTCCCACGCTTCGCGTCCTGTAAACCTTTACGAAATTTGATATTAGCCCATTTACTATGACCCGCCATTGCTACACTCCATAAATTGTTCAATGAATGAAATTATACAATGACGACCAATGAAAAAGAACGCTAGATGAGGATGGTTTTAAATTAAATCAGCGATGCTTACAAAGAACCAAGCAGATTGACTAGCCTTCAACTGAATGCAATTATTGGTCAAACGGTAATAACAACGGAGAAGACCGATGTATTTAGTAGGATTTGGAAACCATCATGTCAGTGAAGCTATTCCGGGAGCCTTGCCTGCAATACAGAATTCTCCGCAGAAATGTGCTTTGGGACTCTACGCCGAACAATTAAGTGGTAGCGCATTTACAAGGCCAAGGCACAGCAACTTGAGCAGTTGGTTATATCGAGCGCTTCCGTCGGTCGTCCATCACGACTACACCCCCTATCAAGATGCAATTTACGAAAAATTTGCGCCTAAGCTTGCTCCCAATCCCCTGCGTTGGTCTCCACAGCCTGCTCCTAAATTTAACCAAGATTTTATCGATGGCCTATTCCATTTAGCCGGTAATCACTTGGTAAATGCTTATCTGTATCAATGCGATCTATCGATGACCACGCGGTATTTTAGTAATAGTGACGGCGAATTACTTTTCGTACCCTATCAAGGCAAAATCCGCTTGCGAACTGAATTTGGTGTGCTTGAAATTTCCCCTGGGATGATCGCTGTCATTCCTCGTGGGATCAC
>CAMBDN010000041.1 GCA_945865355.1 Legionella genomosp. 1 | reverse complement strand
CCATGCGCTTGCCAATGTTTTCGCGCGTTACTTTCGTAAAATACGCCTCGCCACCACCACCCAATTGAATCGACACAGCAGGTGTTGCAGTTTGCTGATCAAAGCTTGAAACCGCACTGGTGATCGAATCACCACTTAAAACAACTTGTCGTTTTAATAAAATGGGCCGACCATCCATCATGTATAACTTGCTACCAAGGGGTACTGCACCGGTTTGCTTGGCAATTTGCGGATCATTCTCTTGATCAACCAAGTGAAATTGCAGTGTAGCCGTACCACCCAAAATTTGTTTGGCGCGCGCTGCGTCTTGAATACCTGGTAAATCAACAGCAACACGAGTGGCTCCCTGTTGTTGAACCACCGCTTCACCCACACCAAGTTCATTAACCCGATTGCGCAAAATACTCATGGTTTGCTCAATCGTATTCTGTCGGATAGTGTTTAATTCAGCGCTGGACAAAGACGCCATTAGATCGAGGTGATCCTTTGACTGTGTAAATACAAGGCTAGGCAGTTGTTCACGAAGCTCCGTTAAAGCATCTTCCGTTGCCTGCGCGATACCAAAACGAATATTGATACCCTTATCAGCCACATAACGAATCCCCGTATAACGGACAGCTGCTTCGCGAAGATCTTGTCCGATACTTTTCATCATTCCTTCGTAACGACGATTGATAACGCTTTCTATATCGACTTCAAGGAGAAAATGCACACCACCTCGCAAGTCCAAGCCTTGCTTCATCGGCTCAGCATGAATAGCGGCCAGCCAAGATGGTGTTGATGCAGCGAGATTTAAAGCAACGGTATACTGCGTGCCCAAAGCCTTTTTAATCACATCACGTGCAAGTAATTGAGTATCAGTAGACGAAAAACGTACTTCTAAACCTTCATCGCTCGTTGTAATTGCTTGGAATTTAAGCTTCGCATGTTCTAACGAAGCCTTTACCTGCGCCTCTAACTCTTGCGGCTCAATCGGTGTTTGCGAAGAAATTTGCACGATGGGATGTTCCGTGTACAAATTAGGTATTACATAAATCAGCCCGATTACTGTGATAAAGACCAGTAACAGATTTTTCCAAAGAGGATATTTATTTTGCATTTCTGTGTCCCTACAACTGTCTTAAAGGGCTTTAAGGGTGCCTTTAGGCAAAACTGAAGTAACAGAGTTTCGTTGTAAGCAGAGTTCAATCCCTTCTGAAACTAAGACCTTTATAAACTGCTCATCAATGCTAGAAACTTTAGCCACCATACCACCTGCGGTCACCACTTCATCGCCTTTCTGTAATTTACTGACCAATTCACGATGGTCTTTTGCACGTTTATTTTGTGGACGTATCAACATAAAGTAAAACAATACAAAAATGGCAACGATCATGATCAATGAAAAAGTACCGTCAGACTGCGCTCCAGGCGTTGTGCTAGCTGCAGCCATGGCATCACTAATAAATAGACTCATTAGTATCTCCTCAAATTTACGGTTAAACCCTAAAGCGTGACATGATATCGGGATTTCATTCTGAGGTAAATGAAGTCCGACAATAAAACACATTGTGTTGCACGAGCAATCGTTGACATAATAGCGGGGTATGTTGAAATAAGTGATGTAAGTAGGCTCTGGTGAATCCTTGGCTACATACTAGACAATGACAAGCTTCGTCAATCGCACTAAACTGCTTTGCATACAATACATCAGACAATGAGAGTTCGCCTTCGCTGCAGTAAACCATTCCACGACAAGCATCAGCTGCGGGTGTATCTGTCTCTAGACATTGTACGCCATACTCAGATAGTTCCCTCATCAGGGGTAAATTTAACGCTCCGGCAACATAGTAAGGCAGCCCTTTATATTGAGAAAGCTGCTGTAACAGTGACTCTGGTGACATTGTTTGTTGATCATAAGCGACATAAACGCCATAAGATCTTATGCTCTCAGTGGACACTGGCAGATCCGCTATGGGAATAAAGGTAAAAATTGATTCCGGCAATAATTGGCACAGCTCACTAAAGTTTTTCCATACACCTTGCGGCAAAACAAGAGTGGTTGGTTGCAATGTAGCAATGATAGCTATCATTTCCTGAACAGAGTGCTCGATCCGCCGGCCATCATACTGAGAACGTATGCTGTATCTTCCAGCTGCATTAGCAGAAGGCAACGTTGCATTCAACACTAAGGTCGAAGGCCATCCTACATACGTGGCTAAGCTTTTCAATGTACTTAGAAAATCATAGCCCGGTTTCATTAGCAACTCCGCTAAATGTAACGATACAACTTGAACGCCTGCGTCCTGCCAGTTTTCTGTTGTAAGACAACGTCCTGCCTGTGTAGTGAGCACTGGAATCAAACCCAAACACTCAGTTGACGATTTATCTAAATTCTTCATATTGCAATCTCAATCGGTAACGTTTTTACGAGCAAATGGTACTATCCAAAATTTAATCTCCAAGGTAGAACCCACCTATACATCAATAGGGACAGGGGCTCTTTTATTTAAAACACCTTGAAGCAGATAATATACACATCATACGTGAGGTGGTAGCCAGGACAGAAAATCCGGTCATGCTCTACTCCATTGGCAAAGATAGCTCCGTTATGCTGCATCTTGCATTGAAAGCCTTCTACCCGTCCAAACCTCCATTCCCATTGTTACACATAGATACCACCTGGAAATTCCGCGAAATGATTGAATTTCGTCAACAAACCATCACCAAATTGGGTCTTGAATTAATTGCACATGTGAATGAAGAAGGATTGGCCGAGAATATTAACCCCTTTTCGTATGCCTCATCAATATATTCAGACCCAGCAACCATGAATACCTTTTTATCCAAGCAGAAAATAGCTCGTTTTATCGCATCAGGCTCTTCATTAAAACTCTGCCTTGTAGCCGATGGCAGCGTTCATCTCTATCCAAGATTGGGACGGACCATGGAATGGGACACAGCAGCAGGCCATACGGTGTTAGCTGCAGCTGGTGGAGAGGTCGTGCAGCTTGATGGAAATCACTTATTCTATGGAAAGAAAGGTTTCGAAAATCCACAATTTATTGCCAAACCTTGCGGACTTTCACTAAGCTAAAGTTGATTTTTTAAACTTTCTTCTTCCACAAAAGGCTGGCATCTCCATAACTAAAAAATCGATACCGTGAGTCAATAGCGACTCGATAAAGCTCCATGGCTTGCTCATAACCAATAAATGCTGATACCAACATGAGTAAGGTTGATTCAGGTAAATGAAAATTAGTAATTAACCCATCACACACCTGAAATTGATATCCCGGGTAAATAAAAATATCCGTCTCACGACTACAAGCTTGCAACTCACCATCGCAAGCTGCACTTTCTAAACTGCGCAGGGCCGTAGTACCCACCGCTATCACTCGATTTCCACCTTCTCGCGCCTTTTTAACAGCGGTACAAAGTTCATCGCTGACGGTAAACCGCTCAAAGTGCATTTTGTGGTCTTTGATATCATCACAGCGCACAGGTCGAAAAGTACCGGCACCCACATGCAACGTTAAATAGGCTAAGTTCACCCCTTTACTCTTTAATCTTGCCAGCAATGCCTCATCAAAATGAAGTCCTGCGGTAGGAGCTGCCACCGATCCTTTGTGAACAGCGTAAACCGTTTGATAACGACCTAAGTCAAGGGCCTCGTCTGAGCGGGTAATATAAGGTGGGAGAGGGATATGACCAATTTGATGTAACATCACATCAACATCGCCGTTGAGTTTGCAATGATAGAGATCGTAAAGCTTTGCTATGATCTCGATGTGCCATTGATGGTCCAAATGAATCAACGTCCCGGCCTTTGGCGATTTACTGGCTTTAATATGAGCTAAAAAAGCATCACTACCAATCATCCGCTCAACCAGTAACTCCACCTTGCCACCACTAGCTTTCTGACCATAAAGTCTGGCAGGGATAACTTTACTGTCATTCATTACCAATAGATCACCTGGCTCAATAAAATCAGCCAGATCTTTAAATAGAAGATGCTCATGATTCTCTGAAGCACTGTCATACTGCAGCAAACGAGAATCACTGCGTTGGGTCAACGGATACTGTGCAATCAATTCCGTAGGTAACTCAAAATTAAAATCATGCTTCTTCATCAAACAACCTGAGTATTAAACGATGGCATTATAAATCAATTTTGCAGGATCATGAAAGAAACGTTATCCTATCGCCAAGTAAATTATTACAATCACCCTCAACCCTATCTTTTATAATCTGGAGAATTAGATGAATTGCTTGCTTAAAACCATGACAGCGGGGGCCTTATGTTTGTTTACCGCCGCAGCGATAGCAGTACCCCCAAAACAACTGGTCACTCATAATACCACAAGCGTCGAATCGAATGCTTTTATAGACGGCACCATTGCCTCCCAGCATCCCACCAAAGCGTATACTGACGGCAAAGTATTTTGGACTGTCGTTAAAATGGCCTGTTTTGGGCATACGGTTAATGGCAAGTGTTCTGCCTTAATCAAAATGAAAACTGACACGGCAAGTCCAGTAACGATTGGGACGGTATTCTTGGACTTAGAATCAGGGGATATTACGCCTAAACAAGTCAGTGCCAATGGCTACACTATTACAGTAAATGGCCCAGGTGAAACAACGTTAAGTACGAATTAGAACTGGGGAGAAGGGATCCACACAAAAAATTTGAACAGAACCATGAATAATGCCGTCGTTGCGAGGAGCGCAACGACGGCATTAGTAAAACATTCTATTTTGTAATTCCAGCTTTCACTTGATCAATTTTCCACACCACTTGCAAACCAACTAACTGAGCTGAACTCTTGGACGTTGCATTAACGTTGTAAGTCGACGTATCGCCAAACGGTATCGTCGAATTGATGGGTGCATCATTCGTTCCAAATAAATAGGTATAACCTGCGTCCACACCAATACTTGGCATTACTTGATAATGCGCTCCAATCGAGAGCGCCCACCTCTCGGAGTCAGGCAATCGCACATCACGGTGAGCATTAACCGTTGGGGTTTGATCATAGCCACCACCGACACGCATCATCCACTGTTCTGTTACATGATAGTTAGCACCAACCGCAAATCGCCAAGCGTTACGATAATCCTCATCCGTTGTTGGGTTCATACTGACTATAGTTGTATCTGCGTCCGTTGGGACTCCCACGACAACATTATTTAGCGTAATGGTTTTAAACGAGCTCCACCCCGTATAAACAACCGAACCAAGTAAAGCTAATCTTGCATTAATGTCTCTATAACCACTTAACGTCACAATCCGAGGTAAATCTATATTATTGCTATATAGCGCATCACTCGTAATACGTGCATTAGGATCACCCAATGCAGGATCTCCAATCGCCGTCGTTGGATCGGCTAGTTTCCCTGTCAATTGAGTGGTTCCATTGAATTGATGACTTACTGCGGATTGATAGTTCACACCAATGCGCGTGTGATTCTCATCAAACATGAACATTGCCCCAGCGTGAAAACCAACCCCAAAGGAATCCCCTGAGTTATTGCTGGACGAGTCAAGCGCGTAAAGTGATACATCGGGATTCACCAAATTATAATATTGTAAAGCTGTTGGCGCACCAATCATGCTGTTGAAATTTACTTTTGCATATTGCAGATCAAGTCCTAACCCAACAGAAAAATGATCGGTTAATTTTCCACCTATTTCAGGGGAAACATTTAACGTTTCAAGTTTACTCAACGTTGCCGCATAGCGAACAGGTGAGTCGGAAGGATAATCAGTCGACAACCCAAATGGAGAAAGAATACTTAGACCAAAAACGGCTCGTTCGCCTAGTGGTAAAGCATAATGCAGTGAAGGCACCAGAGCACTATTAGCACCTTGCAAATCATTAAATAATTGCTTATATGTAGCAGCCTGAATAGCTGCGGGTGGAAATCCAGATGTGCTAAATGTACTCGTTCCCGTCAATTTAGAACTAGGAAACACCCCTACCCCACCCAGCAAAATTTGTTGATCTTTGATTAAGACCAAACCGGCTGGGTTGTACCAACCTATCGATGCATCCGCACCTTCGGCCGCAATACCTGCTGCATAATTACCTATCGCGGCAGCACTACTTTCAGTGTAAAGCGAAAATCCACCTGCATGCGATGCTTGATGAGTCATCATTGCAATAACGGCCAAACTGACCATTTTTTTTACTGGTTTGTGCATGCATTTCACTCCGTGATCGTACAACTTTTAAGAGACGAGAGGCATCATAAATGAATGCGATTCTATTGAAAACACTTCCCGATAAATATTCTTAGATGCCTCTTGTAACTTCACTTCGGTCCATGCTAATGTGTTCTATTTTTGCACGGATTAAGTTATGCGACAAATCGTTACCAAATTTGGAGGCACTAGCGTTTCCTCTCGTGAAACGTGGGAACATATAGCGGCCATTACTAAAAAGCACATCAACACCGGGGTGCAACCCGTCATCGTGTGCTCAGCGCTGACCCAAGCCTCCAATAAATTGGAAAAGTTGATAGAAACCGCATTACTTGATGAGCATCACAGTATCCAAGCAGAACTCACTAACGGGTATTTACAACTTGCCGACGAATTGGAAGTTAGTCGTCAGTTGATAGAACTTGATTTACAACAATTGCAACAATGGCTGACAGGCATCGCCCTGTTGCGCGAAGCACCTGCCAAAACACATGCGCAAATCTTAAGCCTAGGTGAGTTGATGATGACACGCTTAGGCCATGCATTTTTACAGCAACAAGACATTAATTGCCAATGGTATGATGTACGCGAAGCATTACTTGCCGTGCCCATCCCTGGTGGAAACGCCGTTAATTTTCTAGCAGCTCGTTGCAACAGTGAGCACAATCCAAACTTAGCGATGCAACTTGCACAAAGTGGTGCTGATGTCATCATCACGCAGGGGTTTATTGCGGCCAATTCGCATGGTGATACTGTTTTGCTGGGGCGCGGGGGCTCAGACACTTCAGCGGCTTTACTTGCCGCTATTCTCGACGCAACAGCTTGTGAAATTTGGACCGACGTCCCTGGCATCTATACGGCTAATCCTCATCAGCTACCCCATGCGCGGTTATTAAAACAATTGAATTATGATGAGGCGCAAGAAATTGCCTCTATGGGTGCAAAAGTATTACATCCCAATTGTTTGCCCCCTGTCAGGCGAGCAGGTATCCCAATGATAGTTAAATATACGTGTATGCCTGAGCATTCCGGCACGTATATAACAAAAGATAGCGATGATAACGCCCCACCCATCAAATCAATCCAAGTCAAACACAGTATCACGCTCATCTCAATCGATACTTTAAACATGTGGCAACAAGTTGGTTTCTTGTCGGATGTATTTGCTACCTTTAAAGAACATGGTTATTCAGTAGACCTTCTTTCGTCGTCAGAATTTAACGTCACCCTGTCCTTAGACAGCAACTCCAAGTTGCACGACCGAGGCGCTTTAGAAGCCCTGATCGTTGACTTAAATAAATTTTGCCGAGCTAAAGTTATCGAACCCTGTAGTGCAGTGAGCTTGGTCGGTCATCATATTCGCACTGTATTACCACAGTTAGGCCCAACCCTAGAAGTTTTTGAAGCCAAACAAGTGTATCTCATGTCCCTGGCCTCTAATGACCTGAACTTAACCTTCGTGGTTGATGAATCGCAAGCAGATAAGCTTTGCCAACAACTCCATAATTTATTGATTGAAAACAATCCGCAAAGTTTTTATTACTCAAAAAGTTGGCATGAAGAGTTTGGTAATCCCGCAGCGCGCAAAACGCCATGGTGGGAAACGAAACGAGACGAATTATTGAACATAGGTGCCTCTCATTCACCCTGTTATGTTTATGACAGCCAGACTCAGGCTGAGAAGGCTGATGAGTTACTGAGTTTAAAGGCGATTGATCAACTGTTTTATGCCATCAAAGCCAATCCACATCCAGGTGTACTGCAAACATTATACCAAAAGAATATCGGTTTTGAGTGCGTATCGATCGATGAATTAAAGCACGTTTTAGCGTTATTTCCGACGATAGATAAAAACCGTTTGTTATTTACGCCTAATTTTGCTGCTAAATCAGAATATGAATATGCTTTCGCTATCGATTGCTACGTAACAATCGATAGCTTATATCCACTACAAAATTGGCCCGATCTCCTCCGTGGCAAATCGGTGTTATTACGTATTGATCCAGGATGTGGCGCCGGTCATCATAAATTTGTATGCACCGGAGGTAACGAATCAAAATTTGGTATCACCAAAGAAGATTTGGACCAAGCTTCAACATTGATAGCGCAGCACAATATCAAAGTGATCGGTTTGCATGCTCACTCAGGCAGCGGCATTTTATCCCTTGATTTGTGGCAGCAGACAGCCCTCATGTTGGCTGCCGAAATATCCCGTTTCCCTGAGATACATATCATTAACATAGGCGGCGGACTGGGTGTTGTTGACAAGCCAGGACAACAATCCTTGGACATGGCCGCTTTGGATAGCTCGCTGATGGCCGTTAAAACACGATACCCTCAACTATCGCTATGGCTTGAGCCAGGACGATTCTTTGTCGCCGAAAGTGGCGTGATTCTCGCAAAAGTAACGCAGTGCAAAGAAAAAGGAAAGGTTCGTTTTATTGGGATTGAAACGGGAATGAACTCTTTAATTCGACCAGCACTGTATGGTGCTTACCATGACATCGTCAATTTAAGCCGTCTGACCGAAGAGAAAAAGGCTTTTGCCCATATCGTAGGCCCCATTTGTGAATCAAGCGATACCTTAGGTTATGACCGCTTATTACCTGATACCTATGAAAACGACCTGATGCTCATTGCCAATGCAGGTGCTTATGGTCATTGCATGAGTTCTTCGTATAACTTGCGGGCGCCGGCAGAGGAAGTTGTGATTTAGATTATCGGAGCAAGTGATAGATAAATCCCCCCTAGCCCCCCTTTTTCAAAGGGGGGAACAAAACATGACGGTACAAATCCTCCCCCCTTTGAAAAAGGGGGCTAGGGCGGTATTTTATTTCTCCACCAACCCATAAGATGACGATGCTAAACGACAGCCTCCAACGCCAACAAGCAACGGACCCTTGCCAGTCTTTTATTGTGCAAGCTCCAGCAGGTTCAGGTAAAACAGAAATTCTGACGCAACGCTACTTAAGACTGCTCAGCCGAGTTAATGCGCCTGAACAAATTATTGCACTAACTTTTACACGAAAAGCCGCCAGTGAAATGCGCGCTCGTATTTTACGTGCCCTCCAGCAAGCAGAAAGCCAGCTTGAGGCCACATCGAGTCATCAACAACAAACCCTAGAATTTGCAACACTAGCCCTCGAACGAGATAAAAAGCTGAATTGGCAACTCATCCAACAGCCTGCACGCATGCGAATCATCACCATTGACTCCTTATGTCAAACATTAACCCAAGCGATCCCCATACAGGAAAAACAAGTTCCCTATGCACAAATCACTGATAAACCACAAAGTCATTATCTGGCAGCAGCACGTGCGTGCTTGGCCTTCGCCATTGAACATACGGATTACCATCAGCCCTTAAAAAAGTTACTCCACCACGTTGATAATCGCCAAGATAAGTTGCTGTCGTTGTTTAGTGAATTGTTGGCTAATCGCGACCAATGGTTAAACTTGATATTCCAGGCGAAAGAACAAAATAAGGCAACCTATGAACAAGCTCTATCGCGGATTATTCAACATGAGTTGCTACGATTGCAGCGTAGCATTCCCAGTCATGATGCCAATGAATTGGTTCTGCTTGCAAAACGACTTGTTAGGATAGAGAACAACCCTGCATCACCACGCTACCCCTTGCTCGATTGGCAATCTTTTCAACAGGTCGATGGACATCTGGCGTCAAGTTTAGCCGCACTATTACTAACCACACAAAACACCTTACGCAAAGCCTTTGATCACCATGTGGGCTTAAAACGTGGGGCATGTCCAAATAATGAATATGACGAGCTTAAAGCTGCCAGCAAGATCCTGCTTAATCAACTGGAGGAGTTACCTGATTTCTTGGAAGCGTTATTACGCGTCAAGGAATTACCTCAGCCAGAATATGACAAGGAACAGTGGGATATTTTACAAGCATTATTCACCCTCCTCCCCTTGTTGGCAGCCCATTTGCAGTTAATTTTTAGTGAACAAAATGAGGTTGACTTCACGGCGATTTCACAGCAAGCCCTACTGGCCTTGGGCGATGATCTCTGCCCTACTGATTTGGCACTGTACCTTGATAACAGCATAGAACATCTCCTTGTGGATGAGTTTCAAGATACCTCTATTCAGCAATTTCAATTACTAACGAAGCTCGTGCAAAATTGGCAACCCAATGATGGTAAAACCCTGTTTGTTGTGGGCGATCCGATGCAATCCATTTATCGCTTTCGTGCGGCAGAGGTGGGTCTTTTTTTACGCGCAAAAGAACAAGGAATTGGATCCGTCAATTTAGTGCCCTTGGAATTGAACAGTAATTTTCGTTCGACGGCGACAATTGTAGATTGGGTAAACAGCCAGTTTAAATTTATTTTTCCAGAAACCGATGACATTGAATCGGGTGCTGTATCCTATCATCCATCGGTCAATGTGAAACCATCCGATAATAGTAGCTTAATAATGGCCTATCAATTTGAAAATCGCGATCAAGAAGCAAGCGCTCTCGTCAAACAAGTCATCTTGGAATTACAAACAAATGCTAACGATGAAATAGCCATTCTCGTGCGTTCTCGCAATCAGCTGACCACACTCGTCCAATGTCTAAGAGCACAAAACATACCGTTCCAAGGTGTTGACATTGATCTTCTAGCCCAACTCCCGCATCTAAGAGATATTTGGTCGTTGACGCAGGCCTTGTTGATGCCAGCCAACCGCCTAGCTTGGCTATCGCTACTGCGCAGCCCTTGGTGTGGATTATCTTTGGCCGATTTGCACAGTATCGCCAATGTCGCAAAAAATAAATCGATATACTTTGCATTATCACAAGTAGAGCACCTGGTAGAATTGAGTGATGAAGGAAGAGTTCGTGCTCATTTTATCTACACCGTACTGAACGATGCACTCGCTAGTCGTCATCAACAACCGCTGCTACCCTGGTTAATCGCTACGCTCAACGCACTGCATCTTGACAAAATTTTGCAACCATCAGAGCAAGATGACTTGGAGCAATATTGGCTCTTACTAGAGCGCTATGAACAAGATGGGCAAATCGAGGATCTAGAGCAGTTTAACCTTGAATTTAACAAACTTTATTCACAGCAAGTCGTTCCTGCGCGTTTAAAGATCATGACGATCCATAAGTCGAAAGGACTCGAATTTGATTGCGTGTTCTTACCTGGTCTAGGTTCAAAGCCTGCTAATATTGATACGCCGATGCTACGTTGGCTTAAATTGCCAAGTCAACAGCACGATGAAGTTTTGCTGCTCTCGCCAATAAAAGCAGCGCATCAAGAAAGTTGCCTACTATATGATTATCTGGGTAAATTAGATTCACAAAAAAACAATTACGAATTGCACCGTCTGTTATATGTTGCAGTAACGCGCGCAAAAAAACGTCTTTATCTTTTTGACTACAGTGAAAAAATTAGTCAAGGAACGTTTCGTCATTTGTTAAAAAACCAAGAATTTATCGCGACAATACAAGACGCTAATACCCGCGACAAAGCAAGCAAGCTACCCTCACTATACCACTTACCCATCGAATTTTATCAGCAACCACCTCTATCTGTGCGCCCCAATAGTTCCCCATTGATGATCGCTAATCACGCACCGCGCCTTATTGGCATTGTGGCTCATGAATTATTGCAATGGATTTGCGACAACCACCCCACATCCGTGACAGAAATACCTTGGGAATTAGCGAATCATCAATTAAAAACCATGGGATTTAAAGCCAATGAATTTCATGCTGCAAAAGAGCAGCTCCATGAACAATTAACACAATTTTTTAACGACCCCATTGGCCAATGGCTTATCTGTTCCCATCAAAACGAACGAAATGAATATGAATTGTTGGTCAATGACCAACATGCCGTCACAACCAAGATCATCGACCGTACCTTTTGTGAAAACGGAATACGATGGATCATCGATTTCAAAACAGGACACGAAGATAAAGCAACCCAAGAGCGCCATCACCAACAAGTTAACGATTATGCACGGCTCTTTGCTAACCGGGACACCGATGTACCGATCCGCTGTGGGCTGTATTACTTAGCCAGCAATCATTGGGTGGCTTGGGACTTTGTCGATAATGACGTTTCTGACAAGATGGCTTTTGGTGATCCGTAAAAAAGATGCCTCCCTTTGAGAAAGGGAGGCGCATCATCCTAAGCAGGCACAGGATGGAACACTTCCTCTTTAATGTCCGTCAATTCTTTAGATAAACCTTGGCGCTGTCCGTTTTTGAACTTCTTAGAGCCAAAGAAGGTCAATCCACCGCCCAAAGCCATTCCTAGGCCCCCTAACGAAAGGCCAAGCGCCAAACCAAGACCACTTACAACAGAACTCCCCCCTGCTGTTAAAGCAAATAGCGTGATACTCGCAGTGATAACAAATAAACCTAACACTGCCGGTAAAGCGCCGAGAAGCTTTTTGCTAGTCGATGGTTTACCAGACGCTGATTCAGCCAGCTGCCCTAAATGATTTACTGCACGATAATCATTTGAATTTAATGCGACTCGATGCAAATCACGTAGTGCACGATTATAAAAATGATAATCAATATATTCGTTGTTTCTGCTTTTATTTTGTAATTCTTCTTCAATGGCACGAACTGCTGAATTAATTTTATTTTGAAGGGCATTCATTGTAACTTTTCGCGCTTGAATAGAGGCCAGTTCTTGTGTAAAAATATTTTTCTCAATGCCCACTAGCTCTTGTGCTGTCACTCAAAATAACCCAACATTGTTCTGTTGCAAGGTATTAAAATGACTTGCAACACTGATCCCTGTTTGTAGTTCATCTGGTAAATCACCCTGTTGAGCGATATGAGTAGTATCAATCAACCCCGCCAATATTGCTTGAAACGCATGATCTTGATTTTCTAGCGCTACTTGGCGATGCATTTCATAAATAAACGCACATAATTGTAGGTATTTCAATTGGGTTGTTTTGTTATCAGCATGTTCAGCGGGTGACAATTGTTTTAGTTTAGCGGCAAGATTCAGTAAACAAATTCTCACTTGTGGTGATCGTCCTGCTGAATTATTATCATCATAAAATTTAAACTCAACGTCGATTTTATGCTGTAGTGACGTTATTAAGCCTAATGGATTATTTCTTATGTTCTGTAAAAATTGATTACCTTCACTAATATGAGTCGTTAACCAGCGACTTCTGGAGCGTGACTGGCTAATAATAGCATTACCACTATCCACTTGCCGGATATGAGGCTGCATCGTCGCTACTAATTGTGCTTCTTGTCCTCTTAAGCCATTCAATTGACTATAAAGTGCAATCGTATTTATCGTAGCAAGAACATCACCTGCCGTATGTAAAAAACCGGATTGATGATGGTGGTGGTGGTGATAGTGATAGTTTCTGTCTTGACTGTTTCTTAACTCAGCAAGATTAATTTGTAACTGTACTGAGTTTATCTGCGATTGGAGCACTTGGTTTTTGCTGTGTAGCGGAATTAATACATTATTGTGTTCAGTTACAAGTCGGTTATTTTCTTGGATTTGATAAGCGAGCGCTGGTAATTCATTTTGCCACGCCTGGATATTGGCGGAGTTATAAACAATCGTAGTCATCATTATTCACCCGGTGATTTTGTTCGAATATTATACACAAAGGTATTCGATAGATTAATTATTCATTTATGTATGGAAGAAACTCAATGAACATTGAAAAGA
>CAMBDN010000040.1 GCA_945865355.1 Legionella genomosp. 1 | reverse complement strand
CGTTTAAAGTTGAATTAATTGACGCACCCGCCGCCGGCTACTTATGTGAAAACAGTGCCGCACCATTAACCCTTCCGCAACTGGGTTTGATTGGCGCCAATGGCTTAGCCAATCCCCGACACTTTCAATACCCCAAGGCCGCGTTTGAGGAACCACAAGATAATGTCAGTTTAATTTGTAAATATCAGAAAAATTGGTGGATTGCGCACCGTGATCACTCACCGCTCGATGTCGTCGCCTGGCATGGTAACTACGCACCTTATTGTTATGATTTATCACTGTTCAACACCATTAATACCGTCAGCTTTGATCACCCAGACCCATCTATATTTACCGTATTAACATCAGAGAGCAGCACTCCGGGTGCACCAAATCTTGATTTTGTCATCTTCCCACCACGTTGGATGGTAGCTGAAAACACCTTTAGACCGCCCTACTTTCATCGCAATGTGATGAATGAGTTAATGGGCTTGGTGTTCGGCGAATATGACGCCAAAATGGAAGGTTTTGCCATCGGTGGGGTCAGTATTCACAATTGCATGACCGCACACGGCCCCGATACCGAATCTTACCAAAAAGCAAGTAAACAACAACTTAAGCCTGATCATTACACAAATACACTAGCATTCATGTTTGAATCAAAAGAACCTTGGCAAGTCACCGAAAGTGCTTTAAAGCATCCCACCAAGCAAGTCGATTATTCGGCCTGTTGGCAGGGTTTAAAAAGGACGTTTGTATTTTAAATTTTTAAAACAAATCCTCTTGCGTTAAACCAAAGCGCTCTAGGAGTATACGGAGTGCTTTTAGGGCCTCTACTTGTATCTGGCGAACTCGTTCCCGAGTTAAATTAATCTCTTTACCAACGTCTTCTAATGTGGCCTTTTCAAAGCCACGCAAACCAAAACGTCGGGCAATGACTTGTTGTTGATTTTCGGTTAATTGATCTAATAATGACTCAATATGTGTGCGTAAATTTTCATCGGTTAATAATTCCGCCGGATTAACACTGTTCTCATCAGCGAGCGTATCTAATAATGATTTATTTTCGTCGTAACCAATGGGCGTATCAACAGAAGTAACCTTGTCGTTCAATCCCAATAGTTTTTGAACGTCCTCTAAAGGTTTATCCACCATTTCGGCGATTTCCTCTGCTGAGGGTTCATGGTCTAATTTTTGCGTTAATTGTCTAGCAGCCCTGAGATAAACATTGAGCTCCTTAACGACATGAATAGGCAATCGAATGGTGCGTGTTTGGTTCATAATTGCCCGCTCAATCGTTTGTCTAATCCACCAAGTTGCATAAGTGGAAAAGCGAAAGCCTCGAGTCGGATCAAATTTCTCGACCGATTTCATCAAACCTAAATTACCCTCTTCAATCAAATCAAGAAGAGGCAAACCACGATTAAGATAACGTCGGGATATTTTTACAACCAGCCGCAAATTGGATTCAATCATTTTTTTACGAGCGGGGATATCCCCTTGTAAAGAAAGTGTTGAATAATGAACTTCTTCCTCTGCACTGAGTAATGGGGAAAAACCAATCTCACTCAAGTATATTTGCGTAGCATCCATAACTTTAGCGATGTTTTTACCACGCTGATAAGAGGGAAAAGCAACTTCATCGCCAAAATCTGGCTCGATAACTTCAGTTGCATCGACCTCAACGCTATCATCACTTTCTAATTCGGGGAGATCGTCTTCCTCGGGCTCAATAGAATCATCGATGATATCCTCTTCAGGCTCTATTTTATCGTCTGGTTGCTGGTCATTTGGACACATTATCTCACCTATTGTATCGATGTATTTATACATTGTTGTAATAACAACATGTTATCTGTCAACCATTTTTCAAATAATCTAGTGGATTAACTGGAATCCCTGACTTTCTAATTTCAAAATGTACTCCCCAATACCGTCGATCAACAACACCTATTTCAGCAATTATTTGACCCGCTCTAATACGTTGCCCTTCCTTAACAAGATTTTTTAAATTGTTACCATAGGCGGTAAGGTACTGGTTATCATGCTTAATGATAATTAAATTCCCATAACCGGCAAGACCACTTCCCGCATAAGCAACAACACCACCATTAGCAGCATGAATCACTTCACCCTTTTTCCCAGCAATATCTATCCCCTTTTTTCCTTTTTGAGGAGAGTACATTGCAACCACTTTACCATGAATGGGCCAAATCCAACCTATATGATTGTTTTTTGGTCGACAAATCGTTGGTTGCGGTGTTTTTTTCTGTGGCGGTATTGCGGATTTATACGATCGTCCACGTAGAGGAGCAACCACTGGCATTGCAATAGTTACAGGCTGTAAGCTTAAAACCTGACCAACCTTTACGGTGTATGGACTGTGTAAATGATTGAATGTTGCAAGTTGTTGATAATCTTGATCATAACGAAACGCGATAGAATAAAGTGTTTCACCTCGTACTACAGTATGTCGCTTCGCATGACTATTTACTTCCCTCCACCTGGATTCAACAACAGGTGCTAGTTCAGCCCGTTGTCCACACGAGCAGAGAACCAGCAAACACATTAAGATATAGCAGCATCTCTTATTCTTCAGATTCATCTTATGCACTCAAATTAATGCCATTGGTCCAAGTGGATACTTGTTCGAATACTTTATAATGCGTCATGTCTAGATGCAAAGGGGTAATTGATACATACCCTTGATTTACTGCATAAAAATCAGTCCCAGGCCCTGCATCAGCCTCAGGCCCCGGTGGGCCCACCCAATAAATGGGACGGCCGCGCGGATCATTTTCTTTGACGATAGGCTCAGCGCTGTGTCGCTTACCCAAGCGCGTAACTTCTAGCCCTTTGATTTGACTCAATGGCAAATCAGGTACGTTAATATTTAAAATTGTCTGCTTAGGGAGCTGGTCGGCACTAAATTTTAAAATTAACTGTCGCACGATAACTGCCGCCGTATCATAATGCTGGATGTTATCACCAACCATTGAAACAGCAATAGCAGGTAAACCCAGAAAGCGCCCTTCCATTGCCGCAGCAACCGTACCTGAATAAATAACATCATCACCTAGATTAGCACCATCATTAATTCCTGACACCACCATATTGGCTATTGGATCAAAAAAACCCGTGAGGGCTAAGTGTACGCAATCAGTAGGTGTACCCTCGACACTGTAATGCCCATTATCCAATTGTCTTACCCGCAATGGCTGCAACAAAGTCAGTGAGTTACTTGCACCGCTACGATTTCTATCTGGCGCCATCACTTCAATTTGAGCGACACTTGCTAATTCATTAGCCAAAGCACGTATACCCGGAGCTAAGACACCATCATCATTACTAATTAATATTCTCATGCCTAACTCGCAGGTGACTCCAGCCATTTCACAATCGCCAGACGCTCTTTTAAATGTTGTTTATTTTTAATAAGTAAGGACTCTAATTCAGGTGGATGTGACGCATCTCTCAATGAGGCCTCTTGCTTAGCAATTTTTTCTTGGAGGGATAATATTTTTTTGCCAAATTCTTGTGGATCTAATCGTAATTGATAGGCTAATTTATTTACCTGTGAAGCAGTCTCTTTCAATTGTTCACAGTTCTCTTGAGCTGATTGATTTTTAGAACATTCGACAATAGCTTTCTGTAATTCATTGGGGTGCAAGTTATAGTAATGTTCATCATGTGCATTACATGTTGCCAACCAGAACAATGAAATTATTAAGATTATAGGTTTAATCATCACGTATCAGATCTCTTACAAAAGACTCGATACTATCATCAGATCGCATTTATGGGCAATCAAACGATGCAGCCCGTCAAGGCACGTTAACGAATAAAAATCTATAAAGGGCTCCTCAGAGAAGAGGCTAGAGACTCTCGCTTCGGTCGAGATGACCCGTTGAGTTACATCAAGAACATATTGACTTTAATCGCGTCATTGCGAACTTGCGAACCCAGTGGCCTTGATGGATCTTTCTTAGGCCACTGGATTGGACTTACGGTTATAAAATTAAACTAACCTTCTTTACGTTGCCGTCCTTGCTGTGCACTCGGCTGACTGGTTCTACCCCTGTTACCACGCCCACGATTTGTAGGCTGGCTCGCCCCACGTCGTGATGAATTTGCGGCATAGGATTGCTTTCCCCTGCCAGAAGAGGCTGTAGACGTTGTCGATACTTTGGGGATAACGTGCTCAGGCGAAAAATCATCGATTTCTACCCGGTCAAGTCGCTGCTTTATTAATTTTTCAATGTCTTGCAATTGCTTAAACTCATCAGCGCTAACTAATGAAATCGCTTTTCCTACAGCACCGGCGCGGCCTGTACGCCCTATTCGATGCACATAATCTTCTGCAACATTTGGCAAATCAAAATTCACAACCATCGGTAATTGATCAATATCAATTCCACGGGCAGCAATATCTGTCGCTACTAAAATTCGAATTTTACCTATTTTAAAATCTGCGAGTGCCTTGGTTCGCTGCGATTGACTTTTGTTGCCATGTATCGCTGCTGCGTCAATTCCATCTAATGCCAATAATTTCACCAATTTATTAGCACCATGCTTCGTGCGTGAAAAAATCAATGCCTGATCCCAGGATTGTGAACGGATCAAATGGCTCAACAACTCCGCTTTTCGTCCCTTATCAACCGGATGAATTGTTTGCGAGATCGACACAGCTGCTATGTTCTTAGGTGCCACACTAATTTCTACGGGATTTTTTAAAAAGTCTTTTGCCAATTGGCAAATTTCATTCGAAAAGGTTGCGGAAAACAACAATGTTTGACGAACTCGTGGCAACAACGACATGATCTTCTTAATGTCATGAATAAATCCCATATCCAACATGCGGTCTGCTTCATCAAGAACCAGCGCTTCAAGCTGGTCAAAGCGAATAGCACGCTGAGAATATAAATCCAATAGCCGCCCTGGCGTCGCAACCAAAATTTCCACACCGGCACGTAATTTCATCATTTGTGGATTAATCTTCACACCACCAAAAACAACCGATGAACGTACATCAAGGTATTGTCCATATTGCACTACATTTTGGTGTATTTGTGCTGCAAGCTCTCTGGTAGGGGCTAAAATTAATACTTTGATATGATTACTTTGAACGCGCGGCTGGGAAGATAAACGCATCAGTAATGGTAATGTGAAACCTGCCGTTTTTCCTGTGCCTGTTTGCGCACAGCCCATCAAATCATGGCCTTTTAAAATAACAGGAATGGCTTGAGCTTGTATTGGTGTCGGCGAGTTATAGCCTTGTTCTGAAACGGCACGGAGTAACGGCTCTGATAAACCTAGAGTCGAAAATGTCATGTTGATACCTCTTAATATAAATTGCAATATAATCCCGAAGGAAGAATGCACCGGATCACAGGACTGTCTCCATGACGTACGATGCCTTTTTGATACCGGCTCGAATTAAACCAACCAACAAACCCGCGTACAAATTATAGGCAGTTTAACACACAACTGAACTAATTTCATTGAAATAATCAAAGAAGCCAATCTTAAAATCACCTGGACAAAAAAAAACAAGTCGCCTACTATGGCTTATCCCTGATACGTAGTGAGTATTTACTATGCTGGATTTTAAGGTTAGCCGTGACGACCAGACAGGCGAATTATTTATTGAAACATCGATTTGCGGTAAATTCTTACTGACAACGCCCCAATTAAATAAGGGAACGGCATTTACACATGAGGAGCGTAAGGTATTTGAATTGTTGGGCAAGTTACCCGATCGTGTAGAAACATTGGACGAACAAGTAAAGCGTGCTTATTTACAATTCGCAAGCTATACCACTAGCATCCAACAGAACATCTACCTCAATAATTTGCATGATAAAAACCAAGTCTTATTCTACAAGTTACTGCGTCGCCATCTAGAAGAAATGCTTCCGGTTATTTATACTCCCATTGTTGGCACAGCGGTAAAACGCTA
Organism: Legionella genomosp. 1; assembly: GCA_945865355.1. Taxonomy (GTDB): domain Bacteria; phylum Pseudomonadota; class Gammaproteobacteria; order Legionellales; family Legionellaceae; genus CAMBDN01. Next base: position 7,942 of record CAMBDN010000040.1, on the reverse strand, counting down.
CAGCCGTGAATATCGTCAGCCACGAGGTCTCTACATCTCACACCCCTATCAAAATCATATTGATGAAATCATGGTTAACCGCTCTAATCCGGAAATTGACTTGATTGTCGTCACCGATGGTGAAGGCGTACTAGGCATTGGTGACCAAGGGATAGGTGGGATGGATATCCCTATCGCCAAATTGATGGTCTATAGCTTATGCGGGATAGACCCTACTCGTACCCTGCCCATATTTCTCGATGTCGGCACGAATAATCAAGAGCTGTTGGATGATCCAATGTATCTTGGTTATCACCGTCTACGGATCAAAGGAGAAGAATATGATGACTTCATTCGTACATTTGTAAACAGTATCCATCATAATTTCCCACACGCTTTCTTGCACTGGGAAGACTTCGGTCGTGGCAATGCTAGGCGTATTCTCGATCAATTTCAGGATAAATTATGCACCTTTAACGATGACATTCAGGGAACTGGAGCAGTGACATTAGCCGCCCTGCTCGCGGCCTGCGACATAACGGATTGTGCTCTTGAAAACCATCGTATCGTAGTCTTTGGAGCAGGTTCAGCAGGCACTGGAATTAGTGATCAAATCGTCGATGCAATGGTCAGAAAAGGCTTGTCCTTGAAACAAGCCTATCAGTGTTTTTGGTTGGTTGATCGTCAAGGACTATTGGTTGAGAAAGACCCCGATTTAACCGATTCACAACAGCATTTTGCCCGTAAAAAAAATGAACTTAAAGATTGGGACTTAAATGACAAAAAATACCCTTCTTTAGCAGACACAATCCGCTACATCAAACCAACCATTCTTATTGGCTGCTCAGCACAACCAGGAGCATTTTCCCAAGACATCATCGAAACGATGTCCTTGCATTGCGAACGCCCAATTATCTTCCCATTATCTAACCCAGATGAAAAGTGTGAGGCACGCCCCGTTGATATACTCAATTGGAGCAAAGGAAAGGCGCTGATTGCAACCGGCACCGCTTTTAAACCAGTAGAATACCAAAACCGCATGTTGCAAATTGCCCAATGCAATAATGCCCTCGTTTTTCCTGGTATTGGATTAGGTATATTGACTGTACGTGCAACCAGACTCTCAAAAGAAATGATCTGGGCTGCAGCTGAAGCATTAAGCCATTTATCACCCAGCAAAAAAGATAGTTTCCTACCGTTGTTACCTTCACTCGATGAGGCGCAAAAAGTTGCGAAATACATTGCTATTGCTGTAGCACAAACAGCGATTGATTCAGGGCTTGCTCAATGCAATCAGGACAAAGCACTTGATAAATTGATCGAAGACAGGTTTTGGGAACCCCGATATTTACCGTATAAGCGTATTGGCTAGATTTGCACCTAAATAGTGCCAATTGATCACAAAACGACAAATCCGGTGTTCCTATGATGGAACTGAAATCTACTTGCTGAAATTAACCACCACTTGTTTTAGCGTACCACTATTCGCTTCCCATGATCGTGCATAGCTAAACGTCATCTTTGTTGTATCCGGATAAGACTTACCTTTGATTGGAGCAAAGGTAAAGGTCATTTGGCCACCCGCACCAATGAGCTTTGTCTGTGGCGCAACAAAATGACTGCTCTTCAACTGCAAAATTTTCTTATCATAGCTTGTGACCGTCCATTGAAAACCCGTCGTTGGATTCGAAGGCAATGTCACCATAAATTGAGGCGTTTTTTTATTCACAGATATAGTCAGCGTATCTGAAGCTTGCACGCCCAACGCCCACAAAAACAACAACCCGGTTAAAATTTTTTTCATACCTACCCCACTAATATTCGCCCTACTCCACCCAACCCATTATTAAATGCACAGTCCACCCCATGACCTGTCCACCGCAGGGTTGCATCAAAATTAACTTGATTGGCTAGCAGCCTGGAGTTTACAGACACATGAACAAAAATCCTGGTTGCAAGCAACCAGGCCGCCGTTTAAATGTCATCAACACACTACTGTATGCTAGGCGTAATTTATTACGCTTTATTTTTGACTTTACTTACTGCTTTTTTCACTGGGCGCTTGTCATCTTTTTCCATTAGATGTTCTACACAATGCTCTTCTGCCGAATGGCAATGATCATCTCCATTGTGATGCTGATGACAACCGATGTGTTTGCAGCAGCACAAGACTAATCCAGCCAAAAACATAGCAAAGATACCAAGGCCATTGCAGGTCACAATCGTTAAAAAAGCGGCAACGACCAGTAAAATAAATCCTAATAACTCATGGCGCATGCTCCAACAACATGAAGTCACTTTGCAATATTTTGAATCTTTCATTTTATCCTCCTTGAGTACCATTCAATATCAATCTAGGCTCAGTACAATTTCATTAGAATTGACGACAAATCCCATAAAACCATCTCGGACTAACAATAGTACTGTATCCTTTCGACTATCGTTCTGCAACATGCATCGAGAATGCAAGAATCATTGTGAAAATGAAACAAACCTTGATAGGCTACAACGAATATTAAAATCAGTATCTTCAAATTGGATGGGTATAGAACATGACAAGACAGGTTTTTTGCGCTAAGTTAAATCAAGAAGCGGAAGGGATGAATGCCCCTCCTTTCCCCGGCCCCTTAGGAGAACGGATTTTTAATCATATCTCAAAGCAAGCATGGACGATGTGGTTAGCGCATCAAACCATGCTGATTAATGAATATCGCTTAAGTTTACTCGATCCTAAAGCACGTGAATTTTTACGTGAGGAAATGGAAAAATATTTTTTCGGTGAAGGCTCAGATAAACCTGCAGGATTCACTCCCTAAAAAAGGATCAACAGCTATGGCCCATGAGTTATTACACTTCAATGAAGAAGTAGCCGACGCCATTAACTGCAAACTTCCCATCGTCGTCCTTGAGTCGACCGTTATTTCGCAAGGTATGCCCTATCCTGAAAATTTTGCAACCACGCATTTGGTTGAGCAAATTATTCGTGACAACGGGGCAACCCCTGCAACAATTACCATTTATCAGGGCAAAATTCATGTTGGAACGGATACAGCAATCATGCAACAGATGGCTAGTCAAGTCGATGTTATCAAGGCATCACGCCGTGATATCGCGTACGTTTTAAGTCGTAAAATTTCCGCAAGCACGACCGTTGCTGCAACGATGTTTTGTGCACATTTAGCAAACTTACCCTTATTCGTAACCGGTGGAATTGGTGGCGTACATCATCATGTCAATGAAAGCTTCGACATTTCTGCCGATTTAATTGAGCTTTCATCAACCCCTGTCACCGTCGTATGCTCTGGAGCCAAATCAATTCTTGATTTACCTAAAACCCTAGAAATGCTTGAAACTCACGGGGTAGCTGTCATCGGCTACGGAACCGATGAATTCCCTGCATTTTACAGTCACTCCAGTGGGATACCCTTGCTACATCGTTTAGACAGCATCAATGCCATTGCAGCGATGATGCATTACCAGCGTAAGCTTAACCTAAGTAATGGCATTGTGATTGCCAACCCCATCCCCAAAACGGCTGAAATTCCTGATGAGGAAATAAGCCCGATTATTAAACAAGCACAGCGCGACGCACAACACGTCAGTGGCAAAGCAATCACCCCTTTTCTATTACAACGCATTGCAGAATTAACAGCAGGACAAAGTTTGCAGGCCAATATTGAACTATTAAAGAACAACGCCCTATTGGGAGCAGCAATTGCTGTCGCCTATCAACAGAAATAATTTTTAGTACCCCTTGACTCGAAATCGTTCTCTGAGTTTAATAGCAACCTTTCTCGGCCAGATAGCTCAGTCGGTAGAGCAGAGGATTGAAAATCCTCGTGTCGGCGGTTCGATTCCGTCTCTGGCCACCATGAGAATCAATAACTTAGGCTCTTCTCCAAATCCGGGGGCACTTTACTCATTCGCACAGCACTCTAACTCGTAACCTGTAATTTTCAAAATTTCGGGTCTTTCCCAATTGCTGGGGCACTTTCTGGCTCTTCCCCAAATCCCGGGGCACTTTACTAACTTCAAATTCAGTAGCATTATGCTCATTGCTTATTTTATATGGTAAATTTTTACAAATTATTTAAATGGTATTCTTTGGGTACTTAACTCATTAAGGGTGGTTTAATATGAATATTCTTATAGCTGGGGCTTCGGGATTTATTGGCACTGAATTAGTGAAAGCCTTACTGCCTCATCATACTATTACCGTATTAGGTAGGAATATTCAGGTGCTACAAAAGCAGTTCTCCAAAAAGGCGACCATTACAACCTGGGAGCAGTTGCCGCAATTAGATGCCACCCAGTACGATGCCGTGATTAACCTTTGTGGTCATAATATTGCGGCTTCACGATGGAATAAACGGGTCAAAGAAGAATTAATTCATTCTCGTGTTGCCAGCAATAACCAATTGCTTCACTGGTTAAATAATCAAAAAGCCAAACCACATTTTATTTGTGCTAATGCGGTTGGAATTTATGGGTTACAAACAAACGGTGATCCAGAGCAATTTGACGAAAATAGCTCTATTGATATTAATAATCCTCGTGATTTTCTAAGTGAGATAGGCATTCGTTGGCAGGAGTCATTAGCACCGGGGATGAAGCAAGGAATACCGGTAACAACCCTACGATTAGGCGTGGTCTTAAAAAAAGGCCAAGGATTATTAAAAAAGTTGGCATTAAGCTTTCAGATGGGAATGGGAAGTGTATTGGGAGATGGCACACAAATTATTTCTTGGATCCATATCGATGATGTTATTGCATCCATTTTATTTTTACTAAGCCGCCCTGATTTAACGGGAGCATTTAATATCACCTCCCCTAACCCGGTAAGCCAAGAGCAATTCGCAAAATTATTGGCCAAAACACTGCACCGCCCCTTACTATTAAAAATACCAGCAACGGTCATTCGAGTCCTACTAGGAGAGATGGGAGACTGCTTGTTGCTCAAAGGACAACGAGTTACTCCCAAACGTCTGATAGACGAAGGGTATCAATTTGCATACCCACAATGTACGAATGCTTTAAAGCAGGAGTTTGAATGAATAGGTCTAAAATAGGTGTGGTATTAATCAATCCAGGCAAGCCGTTGAAGATTAAAATTAACGTATCAAATGCTGCGTTGCTACTTCAAACGGAATACTCGCTAAATTTTTATTTTTGGCTTCTACCATAATATCAAAATGATTCCTAAAGGTTCCTGCCCAGGCATTGCATGCGCTATTCCACATCAGATCACTGTGCTGCCTTAGCTGGCTTTTATTATGCCCTCGAGAGAGTAGTTGATTTAAATCAGGAAGAACATCAACCGCATGATGTTCCAATACGCGTTCTGGTGACACAGAATAATGAATGACGGGTCGAATACCGCGCCAGCTATCAATAACACGACGCACCCTATCGTCACTGGCTTGAATGTATTCTCCTGTTTTTATCCAATGGTGATGAATATCTAAAACCAATGCCAGGTGCTTTTCAAGCTCTAAACTTGCATCAATACCCCATGACATTTCATCGTTCTCAATCGTAATGGAGTTTCTGGCTTCTGGTGATAACCGCCCTAAAATTAATTTAATGCCCTCAGGTCCTTGCTTACCAGAAATGTGCACGTTGCATTTAAAATCCTGAAATTTTTTACCGTATCCCATCCACCGGATTAAATTGGCATGGTATTCAAATTCAGCAATGCTGCGCTCAACGATATCAGGTGTCGTACTAGCAAGAACCACAAATTGCCCCGGGTGCATACTCAGGCGAACATCTAATTGGCGTGCCAAGTCACCTGCAATACGAAATTTTTTTTCAAGAAAAGTTAAAACATCTGCTTGCTGCCAGAAATATTGTAGCTTGGGATGCGTAAATCCAGGGAGTTGATCACTACCAATTCGAACCATGCGTTGCTCGGGAACCAAATGACCCACATAGTCAATAAGATTGTAAACAGAGCGCGTATTATGGGTGATAATTTCCCATAATTTTTTTTCCGCCTCATCCTTGCTTCTCAACTCAAGCCACTTAATCGTTGTCGTTTTTTCAGAATAATTTTGTTGTGTTTCTTTTAGAGCCTTTTTGCTTTGATTCTGATTCAAATCCATGTATTTACATGCAAATCCTACTCGCTTAAAAACCATTATTTAAAGACCTTGTGGAATACGCTGAATTATTGTTTTTGCTGATCAAGACCGTTACCTTTAAAATACACATAGAATAAGGCTAGATAACAGTATACACAACAATGGGGTAGACATGTTCCATATTAAACTTTTAGAACTTTAGATGAAACAAAGCATATAGTTATTACTAAATTTTAATTTTTTCATGCAGCATTTCCTCCGACATAGATTACGAAAAAACGCTACTTCTGACATCAGTTATTTTTCGGGAGGATTACCAAAAATCCTCGTGTCGGTGGTTCGATTCCGTCTCTGGCATCATGAGAATCAGGGTCTCTTTCACAAATCCCATCTTTATTATTTATAAATCACTAATTATGTTAAATTTATCCATTCGCATGCATTTGAGAAAGGATTTCTTTTGTCGAAACGAATTGCCGTCATTGGCTCAGGTATATCAGGTTTGGTAAGTGCCTATTTGCTGAGTAAACGTTATGATGTTTCATTATTTGAAGCAAATGATTACCTTGGCGGCCATACGAATACAATTTCAGTAGATATAGAGGGTGAACAATACCCTATTGATACTGGGTTTATCGTTTTTAATAAGAAAAACTACCCCAATTTTTGTCAAATAATCGAGAAACTTAACGTATCGATTCAACCCAGTGAAATGAGTTTTAGCTACCGCTCAAAAACCAGTGGTTTCGAATACAATGGACATAATTTAAATACTTTGTTTTCGGATCGCCGAAACTTATTCAAACCTAGTTTTTATCGTTTTATCAAAGAAATTATTTTATTTAACAATGATGCGAAAAAATTTCTTGCGGATGCTCAGATGACACAACGTTCAATTAAAGAATTTTTAGACCGCCATCAATACTCAACACAATTTATAGAATGTTATCTCATTCCCATGATATCTTCTATTTGGTCCAAAAATAAAGAAGATACCTTAAATTGCTCCGCTCATTTTATTTTCCAATTTTATGCAAATCATGGTTTATTGGATTTATCCAATAGACCACCATGGTATGTTATTACCGACGGCTCAAAAAGCTATATTCCACCCATGATCAAAAATTTTAATCATCAAATTTACTTAAACACTAAGATTGAAGCCATACAACGAAAAGCAAATCATGTGGTTTTAAAATCTAAATCGAATGAGTTCACTTTTGACTGCATTGTCATTGCGACGCATAGTGATCAAGCGTTGAAACTTCTTTCACAACCTACTAAAGCTGAAATAGATATATTATCGGCGATAAAATACACAGAAAATGAAGTCATTTTACATACTGATGAGCAAATTATGCCTAGGAGAAAATTATCTTGGGCTAGTTGGAATTATTTAGATACGGGGAGTTCGTCCTCCTGCCTCAGTTACTACATGAATCGCTTGCAATCGATTCAATCACGCACTAACTTCTTTGTATCAGTCAATCTTTCAGGGCTCATTGATAGCAGAAAGATCATTCAACGTTTTAAGTACGCCCACCCCTGTCTTGATCTGGCTGCTTTAAACGCCCAACAACAAATGAAATTGATTAATGGAATAAATAATACCTACTATGTTGGAAGTTATTGGGGTTATGGTTTTCACGAGGATGGTGTGAACAGTGCAATAAATACATGCAGACTAATTGGGGAAAGCGATGTTTGAGAGCCTGATTTTTACAGGAACTATTAGGCATCGCCGCTTTAGGCCAAAGCCACATCAGTTTTCCTATAAATTATTTATGTTTTGTTTTGATATAAATGATCTCTCACGTTCATTCAAAGATATAAAACACGTCTCTATTGAACAATTTAATTGGTTCTCTTTTTATCGTATA
>CAMBDN010000039.1 GCA_945865355.1 Legionella genomosp. 1 | reverse complement strand
GGTTTTATACGAGATGACTACGTTGCTTATTAGGCAACTTTTCCAACCCACTTCAGACCATCGTCAGGTCCTTGAACAGCAAAGTTAGATTGTGTTGAAACACCAAGACTTGCACCCACAGCACTAGCTGGGAATAGGCCACCATCATTCAACGCATCAAAGTAGTTAACCCACATCCAACCTAAATCAAGCGACAAGTCACCTTGAGCCATTGCATAAGTGTATGTAGCACCCAACTTACCTTCAAGCTGAGGAACGATAGCTGTGTTAGACCCTGTAGTAGTCAATGTAACAGGAATTGCCAATGTAAATGTTCCGGCTGAGTCTGCAAATGTATCAGTAAACTTTTGTGAACCGACTAACAACGTTGTAGCGCCTTTCGCATACATTGCAAAGCCATTGCCCCAGTTGTACCAATAATCAGCACCAATACGAGGACCAAATCCGCTGAAGCTAACATCACTGCCCATATTTGCTGCAGTAGATACACCCAGTGCGCTAACGTTGGTAAAGTTTGCGCTCAGATTGTTCTTGATATAAGCATACTGTACGCCGCCATGGAAACGAATGTTTTTGAACTCGCCAAAATGAGCATGCTGACCGAATTCTAGGTTAACGGCATCCCATTGTACTTTATCGCTACCACTAACAGTGTTTGTACCTGTTGCAGGCGATAGGCCACCAATAAGTGTGCCAGTGCCAAAAGTATAGTTCTGGTCGTGCGTATTGTCTAAATAGTACCAGTTCAGGTTCAAGTCATTGCCTGTATTGAAGTGGTAAGAACCTTCCAATTTAAAGCCCCAGCCCCAGTTTTGAGGTGCTTTAATGTAAGATTCACTGGTTACTGTACCAACAGTAGTGGAATTTGAGCCAATATAGCCTAATCCAGAATAGGTAGGTTGCAGGTATAATGCTTGAACACCGAAGTCCCAAGCTGTGCTTGCGCAAGGAACAGTTACATTACCAGGAGCACAAATTGGGCCCATTGTACCAGCAAATACAGCACTGCTACCGAAAGCTAGAACAGCTACCGCTGTTTTTTTAAGATTTAACATACTTTTCTCCACTTTTTATTATTAAATTTCCGTTTTATCGTCAAGCTACAACGTTGTATTGACTTCAGTACGCCATCATCGCTCTAATACGAAAACGTACATGGGACGATTATCAAGCCTGATTTTCTTATTGTCAACAGTATTGTACTCATTTCATTGGGATTTATCCCAATCTAGCGTGCTGATCCTGGTAGAAAAACACCCTATCATTGGAATAAGCCCGCATGATTATTACTTTTTTACATCAAAAATTGGCTGACCACTTCCAGTCTTGCTCCATCAATGTCAACATTGATGGTCACTAAACGAGTGTTATTACACCTGCCAGCGTTTTAATGGATGCGCTAAAATAATAATTTCTTGCACCGTCAAATTACTGCATTTTATCGTCGATTGTCAATTTTAATTGTGAATGTTGTGTTATGCTTCATGCATATTTCGGTAGGATGGATTAGAAGAACCCGTCTTTTGCTCGACTGCATACGGGCTACGTTGGATTATGATGCGTACTATATTAATTACTCGTCCTGATGATTGGCATGTTCATTTTCGTGATCTTGATGTGTTAGCGCATACTGTTGCAGCGACGGCCAAACATTTTGCAAGGGCGTTGGTGATGCCCAACTTGCAACCTGCTTTGACCACGGCGGCTGATGTTGCTGCCTATTATCAGCGTATTACTAACCTATTAAGTGATACCCAACATTTTAATCCTTATATGACCCTTTATCTTAATGACGCAGTGCCTCCAGACGACTTACGCCTCCTCAAGAAACAGCACCCTTTTATCTTGGGTGCTAAATTTTACCCGGCAGGCGCTACAACGCACTCAGAAGCAGGTGCGCGCTCCATTCATGTGCTTTATCCTCTTCTTGAAATCATGCAGGCATGCGATCTGGTGCTACAAATTCATGGTGAGGTGACTCATGGCGATATTTTTGATCGTGAAGCTCTATTTATTGAAGAATACCTACAACCCTTGGTACGTGACTTTCCACAATTACGCATCGTTTTAGAGCATATATCAACGAAAGCCGCGGTTGATTTTGTATTTGCAGCGCCTGAAACGGTCGCAGCGACCATTACCCCACACCATTTGCTTTATAACCGTAACCACTTATTAGCCGGTGGTATCAAGCCCCATTATTATTGCCTACCGATTTTAAAACATGAACGGGATCAACGGGCTGTGCAACAAGCAGCGGTTAGTGGCAATAGCAAGTTTTTTGCAGGTACGGACAGTGCCCCACATGCTCAACATAGAAAAGAAAGTGCTTGTGGTTGTGCAGGAATTTATTCCGCACCTTATGCTGTTGCAATGTATGCTGAAATGTTTGATACGCTTGGGAAGCTGGATAAGTTGGATGATTTTATGGGGCGTTTTGGTGCGGATTTTTACCATCTACCCATTACTGACGAGCAAATTGAGCTTATCGAGCAACAGCAAATCATTCCCCACTATCTGCCTTTTGGTCATGAACAAGTCGTTCCAGTTGCTGCGGGCTCTACCTTGCAATGGAGGATTCATGAACCCTCATGACGCCATATTTACGAAGAACATGAAACACCGTTTTCGTGGATTTTTACCCGTGGTTGTTGATGTAGAAACAGCCGGGGTTTTGCCGCATAAAAATGCACTGCTCGAGATGTGCATTGTCTTACTCACTATCAATGAACAAGGCCATTTTGTCCAGGGGGAAAGCTTTTTTGAGCATATATTGCCATTTGAAGGCGCTGAATTAGATGCGAAGTCCCTGGCTTTTAATCAGATTGATCCCTATCAACCCTTGCGCTTCGCTGTGGATGAAAAAATTGCGTTAGAGCGGCTCTTTGCGCCCATTAACAAAGCATTGAAGCAAAGCCAGTGTCAACGCGCCGTCTTGGTAGGGCACAACGCCTGGTTTGATTTGCTATTTATTAAGGAAGCGGTTGCGCGCACTGGCGTTAAATCGCCTTTCCATGCATTTACCTGCTTTGATACTGCAACGCTAGGTGGGTTTATGTATGGGCAAACGGTGTTAGCAAAAGCTGCCAGAGTCGCAGGGGTTTCTTTTGATGCCAATGAAGCGCATTCGGCAATTTATGACGCGGAAAAAACGGCCGAGTTATTTTGTGTGATGATGAATGGATGGAGAGCGTCAAATAAGTAGTGATTGAGGTTCATTGCTGACCATCTTTTTTTTACAGTCGTTTATCCCGGGGAGAGGGAACTATTCGTACTGTAACCCGGGTCCAATGAACAGATGACGTCCATCAGAATCCTGGGTTATATTTAATTTAAATTTACAACGATCCTGCGTGTTCCGCTAAATAGGCAGCGACACCTTTGGGTGAGGCTTTCATGCCGGCTTGGCCTTTTTGCCATCCAGCAGGACACACTTCACCGTTCTCTTCAAAAAATTGTACAGCGTCGATGATGCGTAACAGTTCGTCAATGTTTCTGCCAATTGGCAAGTCATTTATCATTTGTGAACGTACTACGCCATTTTTGTCAATCACAAAGGCGCCGCGAAAGGCAACGCCTGCGACGGGGTGTTCAACACCATAGGATTGGCAAATAGCATGCGTCATGTCTGCAGCCATAGTGTATTTTACTGGGCCAATACCGCCATCTTTGATTGAGGTGTTACGGTATGCGTTATGCGTAAAGTGTGAGTCAATTGACACGGCTACAACTTCTACATCACGGCTGTGGAATTCACTGAGGCGGTGATCCAATGCAATTAATTCAGATGGACAAACAAAGGTAAAATCGAGTGGATAAAAAAATACCAAGCCATATTTACCCTTCAAGCTATCATGCAAATTGAATTTATCAACAATTTCGCCCGTACCTAGTACAGCAGGAACTGTAAAATCTGGGGCTTTACGTCCAACTAAAACACTCATTCGTTGTCTCCGTTATTATTAGTATATCGATGATATCCGCTCAACTCGGTTATGAAAAAACATCGCCCTGAAAATAATGAAGGATCTCTGAGGCTAGCATCGTATCGACCTTAGGAGATCCTTCACTGTGTTCGGGATGACGTTACCAGATCTTATTGAGTGGGTTACCTTAAAATTATGCAGCAGTCGCTTCGCGCAGTAAAAGCTCTAACTCGCCTTGCTCATACATTTCAGCAATGATATCAGACCCACCAATTAATTCACCTTTAACATACAATTGTGGAAAGGTAGGCCAGTCAGCATATTGCGGCAATGTTTGACGAATATCTGGATTAGCAAGAATATCTACATAGGCAAAATCTACGCCGCATGCATCAATGCATTGTACTGCTCGTGCGGAAAAACCACATTGTGGCATTTTAGGATTTCCCTTCATGTATAAAAGGATAGAGTTGTCAGTAATTTGTTTCTTAATTTTATCAATCGTGTCCACGTGTGCACCTGTTAGTCAATAATAAAATTCCATTATGGCGAAAATGAAGCCACATCGCAACCATTATACCACTTATTTATGTACAATTTGCATCTTATTGACACAAAAAGTCCTTTGGGAGGTGACCGCAGTTTATCATAAGTCGATTGAATCTGATTATTATCCTGTTACACTAGCCACTTACTCAAGAATCTAGGAGATCTCATGGCTTTTACACTACCGCCACTGCCGTACGAAATGGATGCATTGGCACCACATATTTCTAAAGAAACGTTAGAGTACCATTATGGCAAACATCATAATACGTATGTCGTTAATTTAAATAAACTCGTTGCTGAAACTGAGTTTGCAGCCATGTCTCTTGAAGACGTGATAAAAAAATCATCCGGCGGCATGTTTAACAACGCGGCCCAAGTATGGAATCACACATTTTACTGGCATTGCTTGAGTCCGAACGGTGGTGGTGAGCCCACTGGAAAATTAGCCGATGAAATCAACAAAACATTTGGATCATTTGCAGCATTTAAAGAGCAATTTAGCCAAGCGGCGATCTCTACCTTTGGTTCAGGCTGGGCATGGTTAGTCCAAGACAAACAAAATCACTTAAAAATCATCAGTACAAGTAACGCCGCAACCCCGATGACGGAGGGCTTAACACCCTTGTTGACGTGTGATGTTTGGGAACATGCCTACTATATTGATTATCGCAATGCACGACCCGATTATGTCGGTGCCTTTTGGAAATTGGTCAATTGGAAATTCGTTACCGATAATATGCGTTAATATGGCTTGAGGGAGATCCCGCATTTCGCTTCGCTCCATAAGGGCTCGATGTTTTACTTTATGGGGCAGCGCGGACTCTTGATTTCTTAGGAGTAAACATGTCCTTAATCACGACCTATAACCCTTTGCCCATCTACTTTACTCACGGTGAAGGCATTTGGTTATATGATGAAACAGGCGAGGCATATCTTGATAGCTTTAGCGGCATTGCCGTTTGCGGTCTCGGTCATGCACACCCTGATGTAACACGAACCATTCAACAACAATCCGCCAAATTACTGCATACATCGAATGTCTTTCATATTAGAGCGCAGGAGGCTTTGGCTGAGAAGTTAATTGCTTTGACGGGAATGGAGCAAGTTTTTTTTGGCAATTCCGGAGCTGAAGCTAATGAAGCTGCAATCAAACTCGCTCGCCTTTATGGGCATAAAAAAGGGATAGAGAAACCCGCCCTGATTGTTATGGATGGCGCTTTTCATGGTCGCACCATGGCAACACTGACCGCCTCCGGTAACCGTAAAGTACAAGCTGGCTTTGAACCACTGGTTCCTGGGTTTATTCGTGCTCCCTACAATGATATTGATGCTTTACGCACGATTGCCGCCAATCGTGATGATGTTGTAGGTATCATGCTTGAACCCATTCAGGGCGAGGGTGGGGTTATTGTTGCTGATGAAAGCTACTTACGAGCTATAGCGAATCTATGCGAGCAACACGATTGGCTGTTTATTCTTGATGAAATTCAAACGGGGAATGGCCGCACTGGAAAATTATTTGCCTACATGGAGCTTGGCATTAAACCTGACGTGTTAACCACCGCAAAGGGTTTGGGTAATGGCGTGCCCATTAGTGCCTGCTTAATGAGTAAAAAAGCCTGTAATTTATTCAAGCCCGGTAACCATGGCTCTACTTTCGGTGGGAATCCACTGGCGTGTGCCACTGCATTAACCGTTCTAGACGTTATTTTGCGTGATAAATTGTGTGAGAAGGTAGCTCGCAATAGCGTTATTCTCCGCGAAAAATTGATGCATGAATTCAGCGAACATCCCAACGTACGAGGGATCCGCGGTAAAGGATACATGTTAGGTATTGAACTTGATCGACCGGCGAATGATTTGAAAGCCATTGGCTTGTCTAATCGAATATTATTGAATGTTACTGCGGAATCGGTCATTAGGATATTGCCACCATTGATCATCAGCGAAAGTGAAATCGATACATTGGTAGAGAAACTGGTTAAATCAGTGAATGCGTTTGTTGCGAAAGAGAGTGTCACTAATACGATGTAGATTAGCGGTGGGGAGGGGGTTGTTAAATGTATTTAAAAAATCCCCCTTAATCCCCCTTTTACCAAGGGGGAGACGTACAGGAAAATTTCTCCCTTTGACAAAGCGGTTAGGGCAGACTGGTACGTAACGCTGTTAACCGCGCTGCCGAACCACCTCGTATAAACATACTCCGGTTGCCACGGATACATTTAAGCTCTCCACCGTGCCCAACATGGGCAGAGAAAAGATATCGTCACAACGTTCTCGTGTCAGGTGCCGCATCCCTTTATCCTCGGCTCCCATCACCAAGGCGATGGATATTTTACAGTCAAGTTGATAAAGCGATGTAGTTGCCTCACCAGCCGCACCATAGATCCATACGCCCTGTTGCTTAAGGACGTCCATTGCCCGGGCCAGATTGGTTACTCTTACCAACGGTATTGATTCAGCAGCCCCGCACGACACTTTACTAACCACCGGAGTAATACCAGCATTCTTATCTTTGGGGATAATGACAAAATCAACGCCTGCCGCATCTGCACTGCGCAAACAGGCACCGAGATTGTGCGGATCGGTAACGCCATCGAGGATCAAAATTAAGGACGGCTTCTTGCTGACATCCAATAAAGAACCCAGATCACTTTCAATATACTCTGGCAATTTACCGGCGGTAGCCACAATACCTTGATGGGAGACATCAGCGAATTTTTGATTCATTTTTTGTGCAGAAAGCCGCTCGATTGGAACCTGAATTTTTTCAGCCTGATTCAGTAAATCCTGTATGCGTTTATCAACGCGCTCTTGATTCACATGTAACATTTTAATCGGACGCAACCGGTTTGCGAGCAATGCTGCAACTGCGTGAACGCCGTAAACATATTGATCATTCATCACTTGTCTCATCATCTGCAGGTTCAAAATCTATTTTACGCTCATCCAAATCAACGCGTGCGACCAGCACGGTCATTTTATCACCCAAGCGATAGACTTGCCCTCCACGCTCCCCTACCAAGCGGTGCTTGACCGCGTCAAATGCATAATAATCATTTTTTAGCGAGGTAACGTGAACCAGACCTTCTACATAAATATCATCAAGCTCGACAAAAATACCAAAACCTGTAACGGCTGAGATTCTACCGCGAAACACTTGTCCTAACTTATCTTGCATGTATTCACATTTTAACCAAGCTACAACTTCGCGCGTTGCCTCATCCGCACGCCGCTCTGTAGCAGAACAATGTTTACCTAAGCGGTTCATATCGTCCTCGCTGTAGGTAAATTTTTCAGCGGATTCATTATCGAGCAAATAACCCACTGCACGGTGAATTAACAAATCCGGATAGCGTCTAATTGGTGATGTAAAATGTGTATAGGCTGAGTAAGCGAGACCAAAATGGCCATCGTTGGCCTCAATATATTGCGCTTGTTTTAGCGAACGCAGCATGACGGTTTCAATCAAATGTTTCTCAGGTCGATCGCCGATAGAAGCGAGCGTGCTTTGAAAATCTTTAGGACTTGGTTTTTTGCCGCCCCCTAATTGCAAACCCAATTCGCCAAGAAACTTTCTAAGCGCAATGATCTTATCTTGCTCGGGTGCTGCATGAACGCGATAAAGTGTAGGGATTTTTGCGCGCTCTAAAAACCTTGCTGTAGCAACATTTGCAGCCAACATGCATTCTTCAATCAGTCGATGTGCATCATTACGGATGACAGGTACGATGCGCTGAATTTTTCGATTTTCATCAAATTCTATACGTGTTTCTGTGGTATCAAAGTCCATTGCTCCACGGCTTTTGCGTGTTTTATACAAAATTCCATAGAGCCTATGTAACGATTGTATCATTGGCCAGAGTGCAGCATGCTTTGTATCCGTTTGTCCGGCAATGAGCCATTGACTCACTTGTGTATACGTTAAACGTGCCTGTGAATGAATGACACTGCGATAAAATCGAGAGCGGCTTATTTTTCCATCTTCACTGATCGACATTTCAACAACCATGCACATCCGATCAACCTGTGGGTTCAGCGAACAAATACCATTTGATAACGCTTCCGGTAGCATCGGTACAACTTTACCAGGAAAATAAACGGAGTTTCCACGTCGGGCAGCCTCCTTATCCAAAGGCGAACCCACAGCAACATAATGGCTAACATCAGCGATTGCTACGTAAAGTTGATACCCTCCCTTGGGTTTTGGATAACAATATACGGCATCATCAAAGTCTTTAGCATCTTCACCATCGATGGTAACGAACGGTAAATGACGTAAATCGGTTCTTCCTTTTAATTGATCCGCTTTAACACTGAGGGGAATCTTCGCAACAGCCGTACTCACATCATCAGGCCATCCTGATGGAAGCCCATGCGCTAAAATGGCCACTTCAATTTCCATCCCAGGCGCCATGTGCTCACCTAAGATATGAATAACTTTTCCTACCGCTTGCGTGCGTTTACTGGGATAAGCCAATAATTCGACCAAGACAATTTGACCGTTTTTTGCCCCCAGAGAGCCTTCTGGAGGAATGGAGATATCTTGGGTTAGGCGTTTACTATCTGGAGCGACAAAATTGACCCCATGCTCAGAGAAAAATCGACCGACCACGTTGGCATTTGCATGCTCGATGACTTCATGAATTTTTCCCTCAGGTCTACCCCGCCGATCTATCCCCGCCTGGTATGCAAGCACAACATCACCATGCATGACGGCGCGCATTTCCTTGGCAGACAAGACCATGTCTTCCCCGTCTTCATCCGGAATAAAAAACCCGAATCCATCCGGATGTCCTTGCACCGTTCCGCGTTGTAAATTGATCCGTTCCAGCAAACAATATCGCCCACGACGATCCTGCATCAGCTGACCATCACGCAACATTGCTCGCAAGCGAAATCCCAGGGCTTCCTGTTTGTTTTCGTCCTCCACTTCAAGTTTGCTAATCAACTGATTGCGCGACATTGGACGACCAAAGTCCTCCAGCACTTGCATGATGAGCTCGCGACTAGGAATGGGTACTTCATATTTCTCGCTCTCTCTTTTATGGAACGGATCCTTCGAATATAAAGGAGTTTTCGATTTTTTGCTCACTGTTCACCACATCATTTAAATAAATACTATCAGTCTATCACTTAGGAATAAAAAACAGTAATAGAACCGGATTATTGCGCAGGTGCCGGGAATACAAAACCTCGGCTACCGACATGCGCTGTCAATGCTGATAAAGACATGTCTTCACCAGCCCAAAAGGTACCTGACTCTTTCTTAGGTACTGTCACGTTTGTCCATTGGCAAGCAGCTAACAGGCCCACACATGGAATTTGCTGCTCATGTCCTGGACGCGACTCGATACAACTCAGTTCAAATGACTTCTTGTCCAAAGCAAGAGCTGACCAATTCCCTGCCTGTAAACGGCTGCTCCACCCAGCGCTTGAATTGGGTTCAGCGACGGGATGAGTTATCCACAGATCGATAGTCGATAGATTATGAACCATCACCAGTATCGGTTTTTCTGCTGATAACATCACCTGTTCATCATGCACCACCAAGGGTTTACAGCCTGCGGGAAAAATCTCCTCAGCACTCGCATTCAAGGCCACTAACATCAGCATGATCGATAAAATATAGTTCATTCTTACTTCTCCAAAACAACGTCTTTATATAACTTTATATAACTTAGTTCTAATAAACCATGAACCGATCTATAATTCAGAACATTCTACTGTACTTAATACAGCTTAACACGAATGAATGCTGGGCAATAATGACTGCGTGCTCTGTTGTTAAATGAAACATCACCATTTTAAAAATTGGTAACGACACACGTCATCTCGAGCGTAGCGATAGATCTCCTGAGTGTTAGTCAGGGTTTATGACGGCGATCCTTCGTCGCAAGCTCCTCTGGATGACGTACCTGGGGACTTACAAAAAATTCTAATATTGAGAGAAACTCATGAAAATTTGGGTTGATGCTGATGCATGTCCAAACGCTATCAAGGAAATTTTATTTCGTGCGGCCAAGAGAACTGAAACATTACTCGTTCTTGTTGCTAACGCCAACTTAACAACTCCCGGTTCACGGTTTATTACCACCGTTCGCGTCGAGCATGGTTTTGATCGTGCCGATGATTACATTGTAGAACACATGGCAATGAATGATCTCATCGTTACCGCCGATATACCACTCGCAGCCAGTGTTGTAGCAAAAAATGGAACTGCAATTAATCCTCGTGGCGAACTTTATACTGAAAATAATATTAAACAACGATTAGGCTTGCGCGATATGCGGGAGAGTTTACGCGGAAGCGGCGTAAATGTCGGCGGACCATCGGTATTTAGTACAAAAGAAAAGACCGCATTTGCAAATGCACTAGACCGCATCCTGGCAAAGGCAAAAACACGATAATAGGTGTAATTTTACAAGAACTTATTTTTGGAGAGCAACTTGGTGGTATCCAATGAGATGACTAATATAGCCGCTTTACAACATGAATGGCTGCACAAGTGGAAAAAATCGGACATTAAATGTAATCAGAGCGGCCTCTTAAAACTAATCGAAGAAAATCACGCCTTTAATTACCAACTATGGCTTGCTGAAGATCGCGCTCGCCGTGAAGATATGGGGTTTGAGTTTGTCTATCTTGCTAAACGTGAAATTGATCATTGCAATCAACAACGGAATAATCGCATGGAAGACATCGATGAATGGCTATTTATTAAATTACAACCAGCGCCCCCCTCCAGTTGTCCCGTCCATTCAGAAACCCCAGGGATGATGATTGATCGTTTATCGATTTTAACGCTCAAGGCTTATCATATGGCACTACAAGTAGCGCGCACTGATGTCGATGCAACGCATCATCTAGCTTGTTCCGCCAAACTACGCACCATTGAAGAACAGAAAATGCAATTGCAGGATTGTTTACAGCAATTATTGCAAGATGTCTGCAATAAAACACGGACGTTTAAAATTTATCATCAATTTAAAATGTACAATGATCCTACGCTAAACCCGGAACTCTACTGTCCGAAGAATTAAATGAAGACGCGATACCACCCAACGACGCCAAGTCATCAGCACTTGCTGGTCGGCTTATCTTGTGTGGCGATGAAAAGAATTTATACCTGGACGTTGAGCTAATTTTTGCGGGGTTTATATCATCAGCAGAATTAGAGCGAGGACGAGTTCCTTTAGCGGCCGATGGCTCGCGCGAAGGCTTCGGTGACGTCAGCTCCATTACTTCGTTATCCTCGTTGTCTGGCGGCGGCTTGGTTGTTTCTTTTGGCAGGCTCTCCTGTGATTGAGCATGAGCCGTTACTATAGGTCTTCTTTTTTTCTTTACTGACTCATCAGGTGGAGCTTGGCTAAACCCACGCGCATACGCTCTAACCCCAAGCCCCAGTGCATACGCTGCTGAACTAATCACTGTGATCCCAAGCATCACTGATGAATCATGGTAATGTCCATCGCTATCGGGCTCTAGCAGCGAATTAAGTGTATAATCAACCGATTTTTGCCCCTTAGCGACACCTGAAGCCACCGACCGTGCAACCTCAGCCGCTTCTTGGAAAAAAAACTGTGGGGAGGGATCAACAACCATGCCATCAAGAATAGCCTCTTTTACTTCTG
Source organism: Legionella genomosp. 1 (assembly GCA_945865355.1). Classification (GTDB taxonomy): domain Bacteria; phylum Pseudomonadota; class Gammaproteobacteria; order Legionellales; family Legionellaceae; genus CAMBDN01. The sequence continues at coordinate 2,764 of CAMBDN010000039.1, read as the reverse complement.
CAGGCCTTAAGTCACGTACTTCCTTTCTCTTGTCCTTAAGCGACGTGAGCAACTCCGATAATTGGGTGCATGGGTTAGCCTCATCCAGCACCTGAGCACTACGATGTCGGTAATTGGTAATTAGCGAATGGGCCACAAAGCCAATCAAACACGCCATCCCAATAAACACACCCGTGATTAAAAGCGCCGGAGGAAAGGGTACAAAAAGCATGGCATTAATCGTCGCCACTGCAAACATTACACTAGAGATAGCGCTATAGGTTGCCAAGCCATTTCTCAAACCCGCCAAAGCCGCCGATGAATTAGACAAGGTCACCAGTGAACGCAAAAACGATTGTTTCTGCTCAAACTCCCTCATTTTGAGCTCTAATGCATGCATGACGTCTTGCTGCACATAGGCTGCGTTTTCTCTACTATCCGTTGCTGTTAGTTTGGATTCTTGGACCGATAATTTTTGTAATGTGACAAATAACGCTTGCAACTCTTTACCACAAAGGGCTAATTCAACTTTGGCTTCAGTAATAATTAACTTACGTTGATAATCGAATTCCTCATACATTCGAACCGCTATACAGGCTAAGGTATAAATAACTGAACAAACCACCAGCGCGACAAAAACAGGCGGAGCTACCGTTGCTAAGGTAAACGCGCCCATATAAAGGTAGAGCCCATCAACCACGCCACCATAAGCGGCTGAGAGCATGCCTATGCTACGTTCTGAGTCTTTCTGCTTACCGATTCGTTCGCGAAACGCTGCTATTGCTGCCGGATCATACGACGTTGTTGGACGATGGCCACAATTTTTTGTAATTAAGCACCGCGTTTGTACCTCTGAGAGGTATAGTAAGTTCTTATTTTCTTTGTTGATCTGTTTAAGATGATCGACAAACAGTCGATTATCTGTAAGCGCCACATACTCAATGGTTCCATCAGGTTTTACGTAATACAGTTGCTCAGCCACCCAAAGGTAGCTATTTTTAAAGGTTGATAAATCTACGGGCAACTTATCCAGCAAATGTAGACGGCAATGTGACTGTATTTCTAACAACAACTCAGCATTATTTGCCTGCATTGTCTTGCGCTTGTCTCTCATATTGCGATTCCAAATACGGTTCGCAACCGATAAAACACCCAGCACAACGCCCGCAGGTACCATCATGTAACGTAAATCCAAACCCGATAACATGCCAATAGCTTGGAAACTACCGCGAACACCTTTGTAAGCGTTTTTTAAACCTTTCATTGAATCGCGGAAATAGGGCCAAAGAATCGAAATGTAACGCTTAAACGCGTTCTCATCATCGTCCTTGAACACATTGCCAAGCAAAGAAAAAGAGATGATGAAGATAGACTCAACAGCGGTAGCAGCAATGCCCGCCGGAGTCATCATCCAGTCGTGCATCACATCAGAAGAAGATAAAGAGCTTTCGGTATAAAGCAAGTCAAAGCCATACTTGACCATACTGTAGGAGAGGCTTAAACCATCTAACCCACCATATGATCCGTGGACAATAGCAAGAGCATTTAGTTTTTTGGCAAGCCGGCGGTTCTTAGCTCCCAAGCTCTCGTCGACCGAACTAGTAGGACCATTATATGCTTGCTCTCGTATGTCAGAATCACACGCGGTAGTCATGTGCATCACAGGCAGCGGCTAAGATGAGGCATATTGTACTTGTTCTTCCATGAAATGGCAAGTACTTTTCCAAATTGATTTAAATTTTTGCATTAATTATTGGCCCATCTACAATTTTACCATAAAATAATTAAAGAAGGAGATTTTTTGCATATTCCCTTTTAAAACAAAGACATACGATATAAACTTAGAACTTATTATCAATGTACGTACTGTGCCAAAGTCAACAAACCTGCTAGGATCAACAGCATTTGTTACAAACAGCCAAGAATAACAAACACTTACAGGAGATTTAATGCGGTTTTTTTCTCTTCTCTTTCTACTTTGGTCATTGTTAGCAGGATACGCCATGGCAAATAATGAAAAGATAATTTATGGTTTCATTGAAAAAGCAACACTGGTTGACAAGGATTTAACCCTTTCAGCAAAGCTTGACACCGGCGCCAAATCCGCGTCCTTAAATGCTTCTCACATCACTGAAATTGAAGTCGATGGCAAACCCTATTTAAGCTTTATAGTACCCAGCAAAGAAGGGGATATCCCCTTCAAGTGTGAACACATCGGCGAAGTCAACATCAAAGTACGTGCCGGTGAATCGCTAGCAAACCCTTTGTTAAAAAGATCAATTCAACGTCCAGTGGTCCTCATGCGCATTAAACTGGGTAGCAAAGAGCAAGTCATTCGTGTCAATTTAACCAATCGCAAGCGTTTTATTTATCCTTTACTTCTTGGCAGAGAAGCTATCATTGCGTTTGATGGTTTAATCGATCCTAGCATGAAATATACCGCCATTAAAATTGAAAAAACGGGCAAACAATGAACTCCACCAAACGTCACTTGTATGGGCTAATCATCGCCTTATTTGTTATTGGCCTCAGCGTTTTTTTCTACCGCCATGCTGTTCTTGATGTGCCATTAACTGATAATGAGAATGTTAACAGTTGGATGATTGAAGCCAGCCTCCGGTTTACTGCTGAAAAAAACATGCCGGTAAAAGCGAGTTTCACCATACCCTATATGCCGCCTTACTTCGCGATACTTGATGAATATTTCATTTCGCATAACTATGGCGTCACGACAACCTTGAGTGGCTATAATCGTCGTGCAGTATGGTCCCTCAGGCGAAGCAGT
>CAMBDN010000038.1 GCA_945865355.1 Legionella genomosp. 1 | reverse complement strand
TGGCGCTGATTTTTACGGATGATAGAAATTTTGCAAAACCCGTCATTTTAAGTTCTAACTCAAAAATTCCCAACAATTTTTTTTGTTTGTTGTAGATAGGATTGGCTGTTGCAACAGTAAGGTTTTTATAAGGGAGTGACGTATAAATTTTAGTCCAGATAGGGAGTCCGGCCTTTTTGGCAGCAATATACCAAGGTCGAGTGCGTGGGTCATAACGATTGGTAATGGGCTCGCGCTTTATGATTTTACCATCCAAATCACGGTACAACTTCGTGCTAACCGGTGGTGTTGTATTGGGTGTAATGATATCGGTGGAATAGGTGCCATCTGCCTCTAACGTTGTTGCAATGCTGTTTCCTTCATCATCGCCCCAAGTAGATACTCGAATGGGTGTTTTGTAAGTATAGTGTGGTAAATTTTTAGCAACCACATAGGTATAATTCACCAATTGTTGCGGCGTGATCAGATCCTTTTCCATTAATGATTTTGTGAGTTTAATTGTTAGTTCAGCAGGGAGTAGCTGATTTCTCAATTGACCCATAACGTTGGTCGCCGCATCAGCCATTAATTTTTTAGAGAAGACTTCTATGGATTTTGAATATTCGAATGATGATAAGGTGACGATGACACTTACAAGAATAATAAAGATGGATAGGAAAATGCTCTGAATAGCAATTCGCAGGGGAAAACGTCGTACTGAAATCATGTCGTACCTACTATTGATGAGCACATGCGATTTTTAAAATAAGCTTTCTCTAATTAGAATAGGGATTTTCCAATATGAAAACAACTTTGAGTATATAATGATCAAATTGTGTGTGTGGGGTAAGACCGGTGAGATCTAACTTTTACACACCTTCCCCGGATATGCCGCTATCGTTTTTCGGAAGGGGCGTTTGTTCAACTAACTCATAGATGTTGTAGGCTCCTGCTTTGCCACGGATTTCAACTTTTTCGATAAAGCGGAATACGAATTGTTCTTTGACGGCATTAACCACATCCTCACTGACGATAATGATCGAACCATATTTTTTGCTTTCTGATTCTAAACGGCTTGTTAAATTAATCATATCCCCAATTGCCGTGTAATTAAGGCGTGTTGAGGAGCCGATGTTTCCTACGATGGCGTTACCGGTATGTATGCCAATAGACGTTATTAATTGCGGTTTGTTTTGTTTCTCCCACATGGTGTTTAGTTCTTTAAGACGCGTTTTGCATCGTAAGGCTGCACGGCAGGCATGAAAGCAATGCTCTTTGTCTTCAATAGGTGCGCCCCAAAATGCCATAATTGAATCGCCGATGTATTTATCAATCGTCCCTTTCTCACCAGCAATAATATTGGATAACGCTTCAAAATAATCACAAAGATGAAGCATTAATTGTTCTGGCTCCATGGTCTCTGAAATGGAGGTAAAACCCCTGATGTCAGTAAAAAATGAGGTAATCTGCTTGTTAACTCCCCCGGCTTTAATCCCTTCGCCAGTATGAATGAGTTGACGAACTAAATCCGTTGGTACGAACTTTTTGAATGCCCTCATGCCCAATTTCATAGACTCCATGGCGTCAGCTAAAAAAGCGACTTCAGATATATGTGAACGGACGTTTTGCTGATCATCCAAATGGAATTCCTTAATTCGCTGCGTGTCTTTTACAAGTAAATTGAGAGAAGATGAAATAAGGTTAGAAACGTATCGAGTGAGGAGGGTTCCTGCGATTAGAATGAACAAGCTGGCGACCATCACCATCTGTCGCGCCCTTTTTATTTTAGCCGTGAAATCATTCTCCGGTATAACAACGCCGATTTTTAAGCCGGAGGAGCCAGCAATTGGAAAATTTTTGTAATAGGCAAGGTAGGTATGGCCATCGTACTTATATGCAAAATATTGCTGATGGTTTTTTTCGTGTTCTTGCAAAGAACGGAAAGCCCAGGGACCTGCGGTTTTGTTAAGCTCCTCTATTTTGGATGATTCAGGTATATATCCTGTCCTATTTATCATGCCGCCAAAGGCAATTAAATTGTTTTCACCATCAATGAGAAGAATCTGACTGTTGGGTGTGCTTTTTACGGTTGATAGATAATTTGAAAGACCAATTAGTTTTAATTCTATATCAAAGACGCCAAGCAAATCTTTTTGTTTGTTAAAGATGGGGAGAGCCAATGCTATAGAGAGGTTTTCATACTGATAAGAAAGAAAAGTTTTAGTCCATTTAGCTTGTTGGGCTTTTGTGGCAGCGAGGTACCACGGGCGAACACGAGGGTCATAATTGCTTGAAACAGTCTCGTGTTTAATGATGTTACCCTTCTTGTCACGGTACACCCTTACACCGGCAGGCTGCTTTACATTTGCAGTGATGATCATCGTTGAGTAACTATCGTCTGTTTCTAAAGTTGTTTCAATACTATTTCCTTGTATATCACCCCAACCAACAAGTCTTTGAGGGCTACTTAGTGCATAATGGGGGCACATTTTTAGCAATAAAATAGCTATAATCAACCAGTTGTTGTTGCGTGGCAATAAAATTATTTTCCATCAATGATTGAGTCAGGTTGATTAGTTTATCAATGGAGACGAGATCCGAGTTCATGTGTTGTATGACATTGGTAGCGGTATTTGCCATTAATTTTTTTGAGACCATTGCTACGGACTTTGAGTATTGAAATCCAGATATGGTTAGGATGACACCAACAAGAATAACGAATATTGAGATGAAAATGCTTTGAATTGCAATTCTAAGGGGGAAATGTCGTATTGAATTCATGCACGTCCTTCGTTTATAAAATATCATACTAGATATGGTTAATTAAACGTTAAACTATCGATTCACCAACCCTAGTCTTTCATATGGTGTGCCACAAAATCAACGTATTTACCCTTAAAATCAATAATATGGTGGTTTTGTTCAAAATATAAAATGCGAGTGGCGATTTTATTGATGAAGTGGCGATTATGGCTGACAAAAATAAGAGTACCTGAGTAGCTAGCTAATGCGTTAGCTAAGGCCTCTATCGTTTCAAGATCCATATGGTTGGTTGGTTCATCGAGGATTAACAAATTAGGGGACTCTAGTATTACCTTTGCTAATAATAAACGTGCTGACTCACCGCCACTTAACGATAATATATCTTTTTCTACATCGTCTTTTACAAACAGCATTTGCCCAAGTATTTTACGTACTTGCTGCTCGCTGCTGCCAGTGGTGACCTCATACAGCCAATTGAGCACACTGATATGTTGATTCAATAATTCATGATGATCCTGAGAAAAATAGCTGGTATGTATTTCATGTCCCCATGTCAACTCGCCTTCATCGTATTGAACAGTGCCAGTCAGTATTTTTATCAACGTTGATTTTCCGATACCATTGACGCCCATAATGGCTATTTTCTCACCACGTTGAACCTCTAAATTTAGATGCTTAAATAACTGTTTATTTTTAAAGGCTTTGCTGAGCTCAACGGCTTTGACGACTTGCTTTCCAGAGGTGCGCTTGGTAGTGAAATTAAATGTAGGTGCAATTCTAGATGAGTTTTTCAAATCAGGAATTTCAATTTTCTCGATCATTTTCATACGCGACCGAGCTTGTGCTGCTTTCGATGCTTTAGCTTTAAATCGGTCGACGAATTTCTGCATATCGGCAATTTTGGCCTCAATGCCTTTCTTTTCCAATAGCTTTTGTTCAACCACAAGCTGCTTTTCTTCCAAGAATCGGTTATATTTTGGACGATACTGCCTTATTTCACCATAATCGACGTCGAGAATATAGTCGGCTAGATTGTCAATAAACTCCATGTCATGAGAAATAAAAACAACTAATCCTTGATAATTATTTTTCAGAAATTTTTCTAGCCAGGCGATGGATAAAATATCCAGATGGTTGGTTGGTTCATCTAACAATAAAATCGATGGACTTTGGAACAGTGTTTGCGCTAATAAAACACGTAATTTGTATCCACCGGACAGTGCTTTAAGGGGTTTTAAAAAATAGTCTGCAGCGATTCCTAGTCCAATTAATATACTCTCAGCCTCACTTTCGGCAGTATAGCCATTATAATGGGCTACAATTTCCTCTAACTCTCCCAGGCGATAGCCCTTTTCGTCGTCCCACGATTCGGAAGCTAATATGGCCTCTCTTTCCTGCAGCGCCGCCCAAAGCTCGGGCTTTCCTTGCAATACAATTTCCTTAATGGGGGTATTTTCGTAACGGAATTGATCCTGTTTTAACCAGCCAATCGTTGCATCTTTAGGAATAAGAATTTCACCGGAGCTAACCTCTTCTTCACCGGTGATGAGTTTGAAAAAAGTAGATTTCCCACAGCCATTAGCGCCAACAAGGGCATAACAGTTTCCCTGATTTAGATTCAGATTTACATCCAAAAAAAGAATTTTTTGACCAAATGCCATGCTAAGTTGATTAAATGAGATCATATATTATCCTTGGTGCCGTGGAGTTTCGAAATATCCATAAGATTCAGCGCGCATTAAATATCCTTGCCATATCTTTGTGACGGAGCAGGTAAAACGGAATGAAGTGCTTGATGGTCTAATAAATGTTGAACCAGTTCACGCACTGTTCTTAGGCGATGGTCTGGCGTTGAAAATTGTCTTAGTCTATTTCCTAAACGACCTTGACTGAGAATATTGAGATCGTTTTGTATATCTCGATTGCAAAGTTCTTCAAAGTTGAGTCCATTGCGTTTGATGATTTTATCAAGTGCTGTGTTCTTGCCAACTGTGTTTTCTAGAGCTAAGCGCAAACTAATCGCTGCTTTGAGTTTATCAATTTTACTAAACCCCTGAAATAGACCCTGAAACCAGTAACCTGGCTCTTGATCCCGCTGAGTAATATATCTCTCCAATTCAAGAACAACATCTTTTGTCAGTCGGGTGGTGGCGTTTTCTCGGCGTGAGGCTAATGATGGGGGGGCTACTTTTTTAGAAAGAGTTCGAACTGGGGTAATGGCTTGCTTCAGTTGTACCTCTAAAGGTCCCTTTGTACCAGGAGGTGTTGTTGCCCGTTTAGGTGGTTGTGTCGGTGGATTGGCGTGTTGGGTTAATTCCGTAAGTGGTTTATTACTGCCGATAACGCGATTGGCCACAGAATAATCGGCAAGCGTTTGTGGGCAGGCTCTATAACCTTGGTTTGAAATGATGTTGATAATTGTATTGCAATGCTGTTCAAGGATTCTAAATTTATTAGCGGACTGGTTATTTATAAAAGCCAAGTATGATGACGCACTTTGAAACAACGTCAAACTAGAGGAAAGCTTTTGGGCGTCTATTTGTCCGCCCATTAATACCTCAATGGGGATCCCGTGTTCTAGTTTTTCTTGTACTAATTGCACCATCTGAAGGTAATGGTTAAACAAAAGGGGATCGTTGAGGTAGTCACATGCTTCAGCAAAGTCATGGATACCATAAAAGCGGGCATTTTCACTTCTACCGAGGGTTTCAAGTTGGGGAAAAATATACCATATCCAATGGCCTGTTTTTTTCCCAGCTTTAATTTCTGCATATGCGGTATGGTACGCTCCTTGCTGGGCCTGGTGAAAGCGAGATAAGGTCATTACAGTGCTCCATTGGAGTAGGTGTTCTTCTTCTAAAGAAGATAGCTAGTCAATTGTTCTTGTGTCGTTAATTATACAGTGTGTTTTCTAATTATTCCATTTGTGATGGGTTGCTAGGGCCGTGTTGAGGATGCTTGATTCGCTTCATTTTTTTTCATGGTCACCCTTATAGGCGAATAATCATTTACAATCAATAGGGTGAGTAGAGAATGTGAATGTTGTGCTCTGGACTAGTCAGTGAATACATCACATGGTAATTTAGTGGAATATTATAATTTCAAGACATTCATGTTAAGTCATTTACTGGAACTTCGACGACGCACACTATTGGTTATTACGGTTTTTGCAGCATTCTGCCTGCTGTTTTTTTTCTTTGCACCTAACTTGTTTCATCAGCTGGTATCGCCCCTATTAAATGTTTTGCCTACCCAAGAGCCACTGATTGCAACTCAAATTACCACACCGTTATTAACACCGATCAAATTGGCCGCTGATGCTGCCTTGTTATGTACAGCTCCATTTGCCTTGTTGCAGATTTGGTATTTTGCCTCTCCTGGTCTTTATCGACGAGAGCGCAACAGCTTACGCTGGGCAATTGTGGGAAGTATGTTACTTTTTAGTATGGGGGTTTTATTCTGCTTTTATGTGGTGTTGCCCTTCATGCTGCAGTTTTTTGCACATTCGGTACCCGTAGGCGTGCGCTTAATGCCCGATATAGCCTATGCAGTTGATTTTATTACCCGTATGTTGTTGTTGTTTGGTCTGTGTTTTCAAGTGCCTTTGTTGTGTTTCTTACTGGTATATTTTCATTTAATCACAGTAGAGAGCTTAAAATCGATCAGGCCCTATATCATCGTTACGGCATTTACCATTGGAATGCTATTAACACCGCCCGATGTGATATCGCAGATCATGTTAGCGGTGCCGCTTTGTTTACTTTATGAGTTAGGTATTATTTTGGCTATTTTTGTTGTGAAAGTACCGACAAACAAATCGGTACAATCCAACGGAATGTAAAATTAACCTCGATTTCTTGATGATGGAGCGTTGTCTGGTGTTTCCGCGGGATCATCAGTTTCACGCCCCTTTTTTAAATGTTCACGTAATGTTTGCTCAGGGGCAAGTGCTGGTGCGGGCATCATTGATTTGAACTCAGTAAGGCCAGCAGCTGCTAGCGGGTTGGTCTCAGCCGCTATCGTGAGTTGTGCTGTGATTTCTGCATAGGAGCCATAATACAAATTATTATCGCCACAAGAAAAAACATGGAGCTCGGGTTTTGTAGGCTTGCCGTCGTTATCAACGCGAGAGCCACAAAACTTAAGGCCAAGAAGGGCTTGAGCTGTAAAAAATTTTATTGCGGCTTCAATCGTATCAAATACCAAGGTACCATTGGTATCAACTCCTTTTCCATCCGTTTGGTCGTTGTAGGCTTTGGATAGAGCCTTCCATCCTTTCTCATAACTCGTTGATGATGCAAATCTAATTTTAGATCCGGCTTCAGATTCGGTAGGCTTAGGTGTTGCCTGTGCTCCCGCCATGGCTGCCTGTTGTGCTTTTTGTTTGGCTTCGGCTGCGGCTTTTTCTTCAGCCAGTCGTTTTAGCTCTTCTTTAAGTGTATTACTTGGTGTATTACTTGCCATATTAAATCCCCATCATTTTCAGGTACTATCAATAAAAAATGTAACTGTTTTAAATTATGCAGTAAAGTTAACACGAATATGTTTGTATTTTGCCATTTCATCTCAAATATTACACTTAATTTACAATTAATGATCTTTCTGATAGTCTGTGTCAGCTTTGTGTGCTTTTTTAATATTTTCTTGCAATTGATGTTCATTCAATTGCTGCTGCCAGATGTCAGTCAACTGACGTTTATAATGATGAATACGTCCGAACAGTTTACCTAAATGATTTGCAACCATCGGCAATTTTTTAGGACCAAACACCAGCAAAGCAACGACCAACGTTAATAGTAGCTCGCCCATGCTCATGATAATTTGTCGTTATCTTTATCTTTATCTTCATCTAAGGCCCGACGAAAATTCTTAATGGCATGGCCGAAATCAGTACCAATATTCTTTAGTTTGTTGGTACCAAATAAGGCAACAACAATCAGTAAAATCAACAAAAGTTGCAACGGACTAATGCCACTGAATCCCATGCTAGCTCCATTCTGGTTAAGACGATTATTTTTTACGGTTTAAGAGGGCGATCACCCCACCAGCAAGTGCTGTGCTCAACGCTATAGTAGCCAATTTTTGCTGGTTTACCAAATTGAAGTAGCTCATCCCACCAAATGCCACCATAACCACACAAATACCAATACCGAAACCTTTATACCAAATGTAATGTTCGCCATCTTGTGCTTCTTGTGCTTCTCTTTTTATGACCGCAAAAATTTTTTGTTCCTTCGTAAGCAATAGTACCTCGTTTAATAAACGCGGTAGATGGGGTAATTGTTCAACTAAAAAAGGGATATTATCTCGCAAATTTCTAAGTAATGCTCTTGGTCCCATTTGCTCACGCATCCACTTCTCTAGAAAAGGTTTGGCAGTGGACCATAGATCAAGCTCAGGACATAATTGTCGGCCCAATCCCTCTACGGCAAGTAACGTTTTTTGCAATAGCACTAATTGCGGTTGTACTTCCATCCGAAAACGGCGGGCAACTTGAAATAATTGTAAAACGATCATAGCAAAGGATATATCTTTGAGCGGCTTTTCAAAAATGGGCTCACAAACCGTGCGAATAGCGCTTTCAAATTCTTCTACACGAGCATCACGAGCAACCCAACCTGACTCTACATGCAATTGGGCGACGCGGCGATAATCACGATTAAAAAATGCGATCAAATTCTCCGCAAGATAACGCTTATCACTATCGTTTAAGGTGCCTATGATCCCGAAATCAATACAAATGTATTGTGGTTCTTCTGGGTGTTCAAAAGATACAAAAATATTACCTGGATGCATGTCGGCATGGAAGAAGCAATCACGAAAAACTTGGGTGAAAAAAATTTCCAACCCTCGCTCAGCAAGCTTTTTAATGTTAATACCATGCTTTTGCAACGTTGATATATCAGAAACAGGAATGCCATAAATGCGTTCCATCACCAAGACATTTTCGCGAACGTAGTCCCAGTAGATTTCTGGGATGTAAAGAAGGGGAGATTTGCTAAAATTTCGGCGAAGCTGACTACCATTGGCTGCTTCACGTTGTAAATTTAACTCATCTAAAAGACTTCGCTCAAACTCGCGTACGATTTCTTTAGGTTTAAATCGTTTGCTTTCAGCCCAATAGCGGTCGGCGAGGTTGGCAATCGTTTTCAAAATACTCAAGTCTTGCTCAATTATTTTTCGCATGTTGGGACGCAGGATTTTAACAACGACGTCCTCACCGCTGGTCAATGTGGCTGCGTGTACCTGTGCCATAGAAGCAGATGCCAAGGGCAAAGAATCAAACGTGGCGAAAACTTCAAATGCACTGCGGCCGTAAGCGCCATTAACGAGAGCCAAGGCTTTCTCGCTAGCAAAGGGTGGGACATTGTCTTGTAATTTACACAGCTCAATAGCGATGTCATCCGGTAAAATATCAGGACGTGTCGATAGAGCCTGTCCAAATTTGATGAATATGGGCCCTAATTCCTCTAGTGTTTTTCTAAGCGCCTCGCCTCTCGTTAACTTTTCAGAGCGAAACCAATTCCAAGGGTTTAGATAGACGATAAAGCGAAATGGGGAAAAAAGGCGAATGCTAACAACGACCTGATCAAGACCATTTCTAGCCAAGATATAATTAATATGCAATAACCGCAGTAATTGTTTAATGGACTTCATTTGATGTCCCATTAACCATTAGTAGGTTGACGTGCGCCGCTAATCGCTCAACACTTAATGATAATGCATCAATATCATTAAAAAAATCGTTTATTTCTTCTTTTGGCGGGAAAACACGCAGTTCCTCTTGAAGAAATTCAGTTAGATCTTGACGAATAGAATGACTAACTTGCCGTTTAAAAGTAAGGCCTTGACGAACAAGAGAACCAACTTGATACGCTACTAGATCGCCAGTGAATTGTGCCAAATGCCCTTCCCAGTCGATGTCTATTTCATCAAATAATTTTTTAACGTGTTGCCCCAATTCAATATCGCCAGAGATGTTGATTTTTTCATTAAACAACGAACGTGCTTTTGATGCAGGAAGAAAACTTAAACGGATTAAACCCAGTGGGCTGCTACGAATAATTGCATCGGGTAGTCCTTCATATTCTCCTAGCAGCTGTAGCTCTTGTTGTGAAAAACGCATAAAAAAATTAACATTTAACGGGCTAATAATGATTTCTAGCACCTTATCATGTAAGGCTTGGATTTTCTCAGGCATCGACTCGTCAAGTGTCAAAGCATGATTAATTGCTTTTTGTAAAACTAATAACGAGTAATTTTTGATCATAACGTTCTCAATATTTGTAGGCGATGTGCAAGGCAACTATGCCGCCATTTAAATTATGGTAATGACAATCTTCAAATCCAACCCGCTCAATCATCGCCTTTAAATCATCTTGTGATGGGTGCATACGAATTGACTCTGCAAGATACTGGTAACTTGTAGCATCTTGGGCAAATAATTGGCCCATTTTTGGTAATATATTAAAAGAATACCAATCATAGGCTGGCTTTAAACCAGGCAACGTTGGCGTAGAAAACTCAAGTATCATGATTTTTCCACCGGGTTTACATACTCTGAACATCGAATTTAACGCGGCTTCTTTATCCGTCACATTCCGTAAACCAAAGCCCATGGTAATGCAATGAAAACTATTTTCGGCAAAAGGGAGGCTCTGAGCATTTGCCTGCACATAGTTGATGCTATCGTGCAACCCTTGATCAAGTAATCGATTACGACCAACGGCTAACATGGCTGCATTAATATCAGCCAAGACAACCTGCCCTGTTGGGCCTACTTTTTGACACAATAGTCGAGATAGATCACCGCTGCCACCAGCAAGATCAAGTACCACCTGTCCCACACGAACGCGACTTAATTCGATGGTGAAACGTTTCCATAAACGGTGGATGCCTAGAGACATCAAATCATTCATTAAGTCATAATTATTTGCAACGGATTGAAAGACGGCACCCACCTTCTTTTCTTTCTCATCCCATGCTACTGACTGAAAACCAAAATGAGTCGTGTTTTTCTGATCGGTCATTGTGTACTGTAGTGAGGGTTAGTTAGTTGCCTATATTACCTTATAAACGAGATTATACCCAGATAGGTCTAATTGCTCGTAGGCACTTTGCCTGCTTCAGGCGCTTTGTCTGCTTCAGGATCCTTGTCATTTTTGGGATCAGCCTCATTTGCTGTATCGACATCATCCCCGCTTCCTTCCCCGACGGCTTCATTGTCTTTATTATTTGAAGGTGTAGCGTTCTGATCCTCGCCATCTGTTGTGCTCGTATTTAGAGTTGCATATTGCATTTGCTCAAGGGTGTCTTGTTGAGTAAAAGCATGAACGGCCGTATAAAAACAAAACAAAACAGTAAATAAAGCAATTATCTTTCTCATGACATCTCCATTTAGGCCTAGGTGAGCACGGATCGCGCCCGTTCAAATCAGTATACTTTATAAAATTAAATGACGACAGGCGTTAAGATACGCCGTTTCATCCGGCATGGTTTTGTTTCGTTGAGCTTGCCATAAACACTCGGCAAGATGTTCTATAAGCAAATGCTCAACAGCGGCCGTATCGGCATGCTTGTTTACCAATTGTTGATAGATATCCCGTATTCCTGGTGGTCTATCTGTTCCAACTTGATCGCGCACAGCCAAATGAAAACCCATGTGCAAAAAAGGATTGGTTTGCCCTAATTCAGGGAAGTACGTTTGTTCATTTGAAGGTAATGTTGTCTCCAGTAATGCATGGTATTCAGGGTGGATAAGAATTACATCAACAATTTGTTGCTCTAGGGGTAGGAGCACCTGCCTATGCCGATATTTATACCAACTTGAAAAAAACAATTGGCGTGTATCTTGGACGTTATCGCTGTAAAACATAAAACGTTTAGCCAAAAGAAAAGAACGAGTCGCAAGTCTAGCGTAGACTGCAATCTTATCGCAATAAGCGGTTGAATTTTTGATTTGGAGGTAACTTGTTTAATGAGCCAGCCTTACAAGATAAGGCGGTTACAGAATTTTATGACTTAGTCCCCCTTTGAAAAAGGAGGACTAAGTGGATTTATTAAAAATGCATTTACTAAATGTCTCCTCTCTTTCTTAAAGGGAGACATCTTTAGTGATAGGGGTACTGTTAAAATGCGCCCATGTAGTCTCGTTTTCCTATGGCAACACCTTGATTCCGTAAGATGTCATACGCAGTTGTTACGTGGAAGAAAAATTGAGGGAGACCATAATGCAACAGGTAGGATTGACCACTGAATTTTTTCTCTTTTGGTGTTCCTGGTCGAGTAATGATCTCTTTGTCTTCACTACCATTGATTTCCTCGTGCTTAATACTTGAAATAAAAAGAAGTGTCTTTTCAATGCGGGCTTTTAACTCAGCAAAGTTTGTTTCATTGTCCTCATAAGCAGGAACATCAACACCAGCCAAGCGGGCAGTGACACTCTTGGCAAAATCACTAGCTACTTGTACTTGACGAATAAGATTGAACATATCCGGGTATAAGCTTGCCTGCAATAATATATCGGGTTTGATTGAATGTTCCACAATATGAGTTTGCGCTTTATCTAGAATAGCAATTAATGCGGTCAATAATTGTTTGAAAACTGGAACGGAGGCGTCGTACATCGAAATGGGTTGTTTCATTTTTTTCCTTTGGATAGGTGAGTTGATCCCGGTAATTGTTTATATATCGCAGCAACATGATGCCGCTTTTTACCTATTGGAAATCATAACATTGATCGGTATACAAGATACATTGAATAGCATAATCGTTGACAATCATGCTCAACTTATGAGATATTTTTACTGCGAGGTTGGACTTGCTATGTGTCATTCCACTGGGTCAATTGGCGACACACTGATTGGCCCTTTCTATTTTTAATCGCTTATAATTGGCTGCAAGCGAGCTTTATACTGAGAATAACCATTAAGATACCGCTGCTAAATTCGACGCGTCGCCATACGGTGTTGCGTGCCAATACACTAGAAAAATAATAGGCGACGAAGGTTAGAAAAGTAAACCACAGCAGACTGGAGCTTAACACCCCCAGCAAAAAAATATGTTGTTGGCCAGGAAATTGTCCACTTCCGCCACCAATAAGTACCAATGAATCAATAATGGCGTGGGGGTTCAATAAACTAAAACCCAAAGCCAGCATGATAATTTGCCAGCGACTGGAGCGTAATTGTTCGCGTGCGATGTTCGGCGGCTGTTTACCAAGCGCCTTTTTTAAAGCACTCGTCCCATAATACATGAGAAAGAGTGCACCAAACCAGATCATTCCTACTTGTAAATTTTCATGTGACACCAACACATCTTGTAAACCAATCACGCTTGCGGTGATTAGAATAATGTCACAGATAAAACAAGTAAAAGCAGACAACATGGCATGTTGACGCATCGCACCTTGGCGAATCAAAAAGACATTTTGTGGACCTAGTGCCATGATGAGAGAAAAACCGAGCAAAAGACCATTGAAATAAATTGGCATAATAGTGCACAAAATAATAAAGTGGCGCAATTATAACATAATTTGCACTAATTTAAAACTTCTTTATCGGTCAATAGAATATAGGACCTAAGAAACATCGACCATAATTTGGTCATTTTCAACACGGGTAGAGTAGACTCGTAAGGTTTTAGGTTTTGAAATTTTGCCTAAAAGATTACCGACGATTGGAGGCGATGGAGACCAGCATTTCACTGCGCCCGTATTTAAGTCAAACGCGCTCTTATGCAAAGGACAAACCAATTCGCAATTTTCAGTAATTTTTCCTTTCGCGAGTGGATATTTAAGATGCGGGCATTGTGCTTGCACGGCATGAATTTGCTCATTATGCAAAATAAATAGTATTTTATTGCCATCGATTGTCGCCGTTTGGCGGATATTTTGCTGCAAATCCACTAAACCAATTGCTGTTTTCCACACCATAAAATTCCCTTAGAGATCAAAACCATAGATGATATATTTTGATACCAGGTTCGTCTACACTGTTCTAGGCGATGATGAGATGATATTTTCGATAAAACATCAGATTATTAGCATCTCACCAGTTGTATATTATTGAAGTTGTTGGTTGAGGGGTATAAAATGCTGTGTTTATTTTATCCTGCCAATATTACCAAAGGTATTTAGTTTAAGGAGGGAGCGTGGGCTCTTTTTCAAGAAGGAATGCGGCTGCTCTAGGTGTATTTTTAGCTGTTTTGTTAGCAGTTTGCACATCACTACACGCGGCTGAAAGTAATCATCATCGCGTTGAACCATTGATTGATGGGATTTACCCAACGTATCCTCCGACAACGCCAGCTACTAGCGATAAGGAAGCCTTAATACAGCGCGGCGAATATTTAGCCAAAATTGGGGACTGTATTGCATGTCACACCAACGTAAAAGGCGGTACGCCCGCATTTGCTGGTGGGTTGCCCATAGACACTCCCTTTGGTACGTTCTACAGCCCGAACATCACTCCAGACAAGAAAACAGGGATTGGTAACTGGACGGAAGAAGATTTTATTCGCGCTATGAAAAAAGGTCGCGATCCGAAGGGGCGTAACTATTTCCCTGTCTTTCCCTATATATATTTCGCTAACATGACCGATGATGACGCAAGAGCGCTCTATACCTATTTGATGAATATCCCGGCTGTTGAGCAAAAAAACAAATCATTGCCTTTCCCATTTAATGTTCCCGGTGCACGCCTCAGTTTATGGGGTTGGAATTTATTATTTTTCTTCCCTAATAGTGAATTGCAATACGACCCGGAACAGTCGCCTCAGTGGAATCGTGGTAATTACATCGTTAATAGTTTGGGTCACTGCAGCATGTGCCATACGCCATTAAATACTTTTGGGGCACCTAAAAATCGCTTTTTCTTAACAGGTGGCTTTGTTGACGGATATTGGGCGCCCAATATCACTAAATATGGGTTGCGCTCTGCCAATCGATATGAAGTTGCCGGTGTATTTGCTCAAGGTGAATTGATTAATAAAGCAGGTCCTGTGAACGGTCCTATGGCTGAAGTGAATCACAATAGTTTAAGTTATTTGGATGATGCCGATCACTTGGCCATTGCAACCTATCTGAAAACAGTTGTTAGTGAGGAGCCATTAGGTGTCATTCCTTCCGCGCGGCAACCTACTTTAAAGCGCGGAAAGCAAGTCTATGTGAACACATGCATCATGTGTCACCAATCTGGAAAAATGACTGCCCCACGAATTGGCAACGGTGCAAACTGGTATATGCGTCTCAAGGCTCGTGGCTTAACGGGGCTATATCGTCATAC
>CAMBDN010000037.1 GCA_945865355.1 Legionella genomosp. 1 | reverse complement strand
ACCAATCTAATCAACGCTAAGGAGGATTGTGAATGATCCTTCGGAACGTGTGGACAAAGTCATGGACGAAATATTGAAAACAAAAATACGTTTTCAACATTATCGCCCACAACCTTGACCACACTTCATTCACAATGTCTATTTTATGCCACAATAACAAATAAATAGTTTTTAAAAATCAAAACCCTAAAAGCAAAACTAACTACGACATCGTCATAATTATTTCAGGCTCATCTTACGATTGGAAAATACTCATATACAAATCAAAGCCAAATTAACTCAATAAAAATCTAATTGTCTGTAAATATTACATAATATTTGTTGGTATATTTATCAACTAGAATTATTCCAAGTTAATTAATAAAAAGTTTATACCATGGTGCGATATGTCCATTATAAACTCTAATTATTATGTGAATATTAAAGCTCTTCACGCTTCTCCGTGGAATCCAAAAAACGAGTACAATCCATTCTCAAATAATTTGGTGTAAATTTAAGGAAATGAATGCTAGAAAAATTGTACGCGCAATTTAATAATGTCCGGTTAAGCAATTTAGAAAGGTCCGGTTTCACTCTTGAATTTAATATTTATTACGCTGATTACTTAAAGGTGCTCACGGAGCAAAGGGTGACTAAAATTAGCCTAGAGGGTATCGAATTGGATCGTTTATTGATTTTAGAACACGTTGAAGGAGGTGTATTTCTACGATCGCTTACGAGAACGTCATGTTTGTACCTTCCTGAGCATCTAATTTTTTATCATCCTCTATCGTTGTCATTGCTGGTGCTTTGCTGTGCTGATAAGCATTATCCAATGCTTGATAAGCTATAGGACCTGAGTTAACTGTTTTGGTGAGCCCAGAATGGTGAGCAATTTTTTCCATATCATCTTTAGTTAAATAAATTGCTCCATTTTGTGGATTTTTCATTACCCCAGCCCCAAAAGTCAGGCTATGAATTCCATGCTCTTTGAGTAATTTTTGAGCAAATTCTTTTGCTGCTGCATCAGATTCAAACTGTATCTTCATCGCGGTACGCTCATGTCCGGGACTATGAGCTCTACTATTGTCAACCATAGTAACTGCAACATTGGTATCTAGGTTGCCCATTATATTTTTTATTGAATATTTAGTGATTAAATCAGCTACGGTTGTCAAGGAACTTAAGTTGTCATTTGCTACGTGTGCTATGTGTTTATCTAAAGCAGTTGAAGTTTGCGATATCATAGGGATTGTTCCCTTTTGTAGAGATGCCACAATGAGGGCTAATGATAATCCTGAATTTTTTAAATCAGGAGCCGTGGGTGTAAAACAGCCCCCTTTATGTGGAGCAAATGTTGAAGGTGCTGATGGCGCTATATCTGCTGTTGTTGCCGTTGATTTCATTGTGGCCCATTTATTACTAGCGGATGGATTAGTCGCGTGAGGGGTCCCATGCGTCAAACCACGGGATTGTAGATTTGTATGCACCCAATTATCAATCATTTGTCGTTGACTTTGTGATTGCACCGTGTTTGCAACACCGCCTCCAATTGCCAAATGCCCCGGTTTAGTAAACTGATTTTGCCAACCTAATAACACCCCGCCATCATCCATAAAGAAAGAAGCTGCCTTAAGACTTCTCTGCACGGCGTCATCATCAGCTGTCAGTGCATTTCCTCCGTCAGCATATTTCATGGTGGTGATAGGAACAGTCTGATATACCCCCTGCAAATGTTGATATTTTGTCGTGGCTAATAATTTTTCAATTTCCATGATTACCGATGCTTGATTAGCTCCAGCAAGACTTGTCTTCCAACCTCCTCTGTTATAAGTATCTAAAATCGCGGCGGTTTGTTCTTGATTCGCAGAATAGGTAATTCCAACTTTTTTAGCACCGTTCTTATGTTGTCTATTGACCTCTTCAAGAATTTGAATTGCTTGATCTGTAGCGGAAACAGAAGCCCCATTCTTTTTAAAATCAACATTAAATGGAGTTATAGGCATAAGGGAGCTCCTGGCGAAATGATCGATATGAATAATATAAATATAGTTTAGAAGTTACGCACTATCAAGAACCACAAGATTCTGCGAGTTGCCTCATAACTAAGGCGTGTCATCAATTAAAAAATTAAATCCATTTCGCTCTCGTTTTGATATACTAAATTTGCAACCATTTATTATCAGTATTAACCATAAAAATCACACTTGCTTTATATGGTATACTTAGATATAAGCTAATCTTTAGGGTTGGTTATGGAACACAAGGAATTTAAACAAACGATACGACATCTCACAGAAAAATTATGTCTGGGAAATAAAGAAAACCTTCAATCTCATACCCGGCTACTTGAATCGATAGAGACATTGTATTTGCAGTTCATCAATACGCTTATTAATCAGCTAAATGTTAGTAAAAAAAATGAAAAACAAGAATTACTCAAGCAAATTAAAGAGGCTGATAAACTCTATCTTGAAGCTCGAGGAATAAGTGTTAATGGGCAGGTATTATTTAGTCGTCATGGACAATGTGCCAGTTGGGGACAAAAGAAATTTGGTCTAAGTCCTAACTCTCCTATTTCTGAAGACGCAGAAAGGAATATGGCCGATACAAGTGAGTCCACAAAAGTCCTACTATCCTCACCTGATGAGATACCGCGCATTGCTATTTCACCCATGATTCGTGCGATGCAAACAGCTTCATTGATTATTCCAAAAGATCTTAAAGCAAATGTCTCCATTGAATCTTCTCTATCTGAAAATAGTAGCGCACCTTCAGGGCTTGATGTGCGATCTAATAGTGATCTTCAAGAAACCTCTAAGAAAACCCCTTTCTTCTCGATCAAACGCATTTTATTCTTTTTAACCAATTTATTTTATGGTCAAAAGGTCTTCGAGGCGCTTGATAAAAAAAGACAAGAGGCTGCTCACAAAATACAACTACATAACAACTCAGGACATGATATTCGTAAGGATGGAAAAATTCCCCAAGCTTTAGACTATGAGGGGGATAAGATACAAGATACAAAAAAAATGATTAATGAGACAAAAGAAAAGGATCTTTGGCTCATAGGGCATGGAAAGAATTTCAAAGCATTTTTCGAAGATACGTTTGGCATTGACGCAGGTTTTAAATTCGGTGAAACGAGGGTTGTTTATAAAATAGAAGCAGAAGGCTTGTCGTCGACATTATATACCCCACCGTATTCATTAGTAGTGAATCAACAAACTGGTGGAATAGAAGGAAAATATACAGGAGTTTCAAAAGCAGCCACCAAGGATGTGGTGAAAGATGGAGTAGTACACATGGAGTTGCAAGAAGAATCCCATGGAGAGGATTCTACATCACTAGTAATAAAAAATCTTGGTCCTAGAAATGTTAATAATACTGGCCCAACTCATGATAAGCAAGATAAGGTTGAGCCTCCTAAAACTACGGAGTTAGAGACCGACGCTCCTACTACAAGCCAATCATTTGGAAGAAGGCCATGACTAATGCGACACCAAGCCCTAGATAAATTGACTCGGAGAATTTATGCCAACCATCATAGCGACGAAAACAAGATGGCTCTCAATGGATTAATACAGGGCTACAAGGTGTTGAATTACATACCCTTACTTCAATCTTTATTTATCATTGACAGCAATTCATCAACAACACTTGCAGGCTTGCTTGCTCTCGTAATGGATCTGCCCACCACCAAATAGTCGCTTCCTGCTTTTATTGCTTGTTCAGGGGTGATAACACGCGACTGATCATCTTGGCTATCATTCCTCAAGCGAATACCCGGAGTAATCGTTAGAAATTTTTGACCACAAGCCGCTTTAATCGAGGGTACTTCAAGCGCCGAACTAACCACACCATCGACTTCTGCCGCTAGTGCTAAACGTGCTAGATCGGATACACGATTTTCTAGCGACTGATTCAACCCAGACAAGAGAAGCTCCTCAGCACTCATACTGGTGAGCACGGTAACGGCGATTAATAATGGACGTAAGGGACCATATGCTTCTAAAGCTTCACGTGCTGCCTTCATCATGGCTAAACCACCCGAGGCATGAACATTTAACATCCAGACACCAAGGTCCGCTGACGCTTTGCAGGCACGAGCGACCGTATTGGGAATATCATGAAATTTTAAATCAAGAAAAACCTTGAATTGCCGAGCAACCAAAGAACGTACAAAATCAGGTCCAAGTAACGTGAACATCTCATTACCTACTTTGAGTGCACAAAGGGTAGGATCTAGCCTATCAACCAGTGTCATCGCGGTTGGCTGGTTATCGAAATCGAGGGCTACTATTAGTTTAATTGTCATGCTTATATCCAGACGCTGAGGTGTAATGACGTTAGGTTAGAGAATTTTCTATTCATAACATGTAGCCCATATGCAGCGAGCGTAATACGGGGAATGGTTTACTAATCGCCTTCTAAGCCATGTATAGGCTTCATGCGACTCCATTGCTTACAACTTGGACAGTGCCAATGCAATAGCTTTCCACCATATCCGCAATGTTCGCAGCGATATTTAGGCTTGTTCTCTAAAAATTTACTCGTAATATCATAAAGCATTTGTAATTTATCACGCACCTTGCCATGCGCTGACTCCAAATGCCAATAAATCAGCCGATTTAATCCACGTATCGACGGATGACGACCCAGTTGAGCGGATACAAAATCGATAGCCAAATCGACACTCTTTTCATTACGTAGATATTCACCTATCACAAAAATAACGGACGCACGGGGGTAAGCCGTCAATGTTTGTTCCAAGTAATCAACACATTCATCCATTGTGTCTAGCTCACGATGACAAAGGACTAATGGCTCAATAATTTCAGTTAAAAATTCCGCATCCTGCTCAGGTACACTCTTCAACGCTCGAATAGCTTGTCTGTGCCGGCCATTTCTCATCTCAAGATTAGCAAGCATCAAGCTTGCACGTACTGACTGCCGATCCACCAACAACGCCTGCTTTATCGCTGCTTGAGCCTTATCATATGCATTGGTTCTTATTGCATCAGTAGCCATTTCACAATAATAATGAGCGGCCTGTAAGTGCATACTGCTACCCGTTGAAATTTCTAATTTTTTTAAAATATCTAACGCTTTTTCCCATGCTTTTTCTTGTTGATAGATGGCCAGTAACCCATTTAAGCTGCGAATCTCGCGACTGCCCCCTAACTCCACAACCTCTATGAAAATTCGTTCAGCTCTATCAAATACTCCGGCACTCATATAATCCTGGCCCAAGGCCATCAATGCTTCTTTGCGTTGCAATAAGCTTAATTGAGGTCTCGCAATCAAATTTTGATGAATTCTAATAGCCCTATCCACTTCACCACGACGACGAAACAAACTCCCCAAAGCAAGGTGGGTTTCAACCGTGTCGCTATCTACTTCTAGCAATTTAATAAATACATCAACTGCTTTGTCAGGTTGCTCATTTAATAAATAATTCAAGCCGACAACGTACTCACGAGAAAAGTGATTACCGGTGTGTCCTTCTTTAGATGAATTATTTCGGCTAGCTACCCACCAGCCTGACCAAGCGGCTGCGGGTAATAACAATGGCCACAAATGAATCATTCAAGATCTCCGATATAAACGTTATACGTACAACTAAAATTGCACATAACCCTTAATAGTTAATGCTGATCTTGTAAAGGTATAGCGCGTAAATTTTTAATTTCTTTTTCAGTGAGTCTCAATTGGTTTTTAATTTTACGATGTTCACTCTTAAGGCGCAAATATCGCCATAAAAATAACAAGAAGCCCAGAAGTAACCCGACCCCTAACATCATCGTCATTAGTACAGAAACAGGCATTTTCAGTGTAGAAAAATAAAAATTAACTTGTACATAGGACGCATTAAGCGCGGCAAAACTAACACCAACTAAAATCAGTACAAGATATAAAATAGTCATTACTATTCGCATATCACATATCCTTACTTTTTTACGAATTAAATAAACAACGCTTCTTAAAAAGATCTGATGATGTCGTCATACTGGACATGATCGCACGTCATCTCGATGCGCTGCGAGATATCCCCCTAAATTTCTAACCTCATGCAGGGATATCCTAGGCTGCACTCTGGATAGCGATTAGGTCGAGCAATTACGCCATCTTAATACTTTTTAGAGAATTATCTTTTCGTAAGTCCAATTTTAAATATAAAAAAAGCGTAGTTAACTACGCTTTTTTTATTAAACATAACAACAGCTATTCGCTATCTTTATTTGCCAATTTCTCTTTCAGTAGATCACCCAGCGTCGCTGTGGCTTCTCCGCTTCGAGAGTATTTTTTGATGGCATCAGCTTGATCTTGAGCATCTTTAGCCTTAACAGATAGTGAAATCGTACGATTTTTTCTATCTATATTGGTAATTTTTGCTTCGATTTCATCGCCTTCTTTAACCACAGTAGTCGCATCGTCCACCTTATCATCCGACAAATCGTTTGCACGAATTGTTCCAAAGACTTCTTCGGCTAATTCAACGGTCACTGTCTTGGCATCAACGGCAGAAACTTTACCTTTCACCACAGTACCTTTAACAAACTGATCAGCATAGCTAGAGAAGTTATCACCCTCTAATTGCTTCAAGCCCAGCGATATACGCTCGCGCTCAGCGTCAATTGCAAGAATAACGGCTTCAAGTTCTTGGCCTTTCTTGAATTGTTTCACAGCTTCTTCACCTGGTACGTTCCAAGAGATATCTGACAAGTGAACCAAGCCATCAATTTCACCATCCAAGCCAATAAAGATACCAAAATCAGTAATTGATCGAATTTTACCACTAACTTTTTGGCCTTTACTGTGACCTTGTGAGAAGTTCTGCCATGGATTGCCGACACATTGTTTCATACCCAACGATATACGACGACGCTCTTCATCAATCTCGAGCACCATAACTGCAGCAACATCACCTAAGGATACAACTTTGCTTGGGTGTACATTTTTGTTGGTCCAATCCATTTCAGACATATGCACCAAACCTTCAACACCCTCTTCGATTTCAACGAAGCAACCATAATCGGTGATGTTAGTAACTTTCCCTTCCAATCGTTTGCCAATTGGATAGCGCTCAACCAAATCAACCCATGGGTCATTACCCAATTGTTTCATGCCCAATGACACGCGGTTACGCTCACTATCAAAACTTAAGACTTTAACGCGTACATCTTGGCCAACCGTCAATAACTCGCTTGGATGCTTAACGCGTTTCCAAGATATATCCGTAATATGCAATAGACCATCGATACCGCCTAAATCAATAAACGCACCGTAGTCCGTTAGATTTTTCACAATACCATTAAGAACTTGACCATCGTGCAGCGAGTCAAGCAACGCTTGTCTGTCGGCGCTACTTTCTTCTTCAACCACAGCTCGACGATATACAACGATATTATTACGTTTGAGATCCATTTTGATAACTTTAAATTCTAGCTCTTTACCTTCAAGGTAAGATGGATCGCGAACGGGTCGAACATCGACCAAAGAACCAGGCAGAAACGCGCGAATAGTACCGATTTCGACTGTAAAACCACCTTTGACTTTACCTGAAATCAAGCCAGTCACAGTCTCGTTGTTCTCATGTGACTTAGACAATTTACGCCAAGCTTCTTGACGTTTCGCTTTTTCTCTAGATAAGAGAGTTTCGCCGTGACCGTCTTCAACAGAATCCAGCGCCACTTCGACTGTATCGCCAATATTGATTTCCAATTCACCATTTTTATCATGGAATTCTTCAATTGCGACAATACCTTCCGATTTTAAACCGGCATTTAAGGTCACATAGTCATCATCAATACCGATGACTTTAGCAGAAATAATAGCACCAGGATAAAATTGTGCACCGACAATACTTTTCTCGAATAATTCTTTAAAACTTTCAGACATGTTAGTAAACTCTTTAGTAAGAAAATAGAAGAATGTGCTCCGCACATCTTCCCCCCTTCACAAGCTAACGATTGACAAGTGCTTATCAAGTAATTGTAATACATTGTTAAATACTTGTACAATTGTTTGACCTGTTGTGTCGATCTGCACTGCGTCCTCTGCAGGCTTCAATGGTGAATGCGTTCGTTCAGTATCTCTTGCATCACGTTTAACCAGTTCATCAACAACCTGGGCGAGGCTAGCATCATTTCCGCTATTTTTCAACTGCAAATAGCGTCTGGCCGCTCTTTCCTCAGCGCTAGCGTACAAATAAATTTTCAATTGCGCTTTAGGAAAAACAATTGTGCCCATATCACGACCATCGGTTACTAAACCAGGTGGTGTAGCAAATGCCCTTTGTCTGGCGAGCAGTGCTTCTCTAACCTCATGAATAACCGCTATTTTTGACGCATTCTGACCGCATTGTTCAGTTCGAATTTCATTGGTAATTTCTTTTTCATCTAAAAAGACCATACTGTTTTGCGATGAATCAACCTCAAAACGCAAATTGAGTGCATGTGCAAGCAACACCAATTTATTTATATCATTGAAATCAATTGACTGTTTTACAGCAGCGTACGCCAGAACTCTATAAAGCGCGCCGCTATCTAGAAAATGCCAACCCAGATGCTCAGCTAACTGATGACAGATAGTACCTTTACCGGTACCGCTTGGACCATCGATGGTAATAACGGGTACATTTGTCTTAGAGCTCATGGTGGATTTCCTCTATCTTAAGCTGAACACGGTTGGCAGTGTTCACAAACAGAGGGAACGACGTGGCAACATTTGAGCAATCTTTAATGGTTACCGCCTCGTTAGCAACGGCGCCAGCAATAGCAAAAGCCATTGCTATACGATGATCATGCCGACTATCAACAACACCACCTTGTAGCGTTCCTCCCGTGATAGAAATACCATCCTCAAACGCCTCCGCCTCGATTCCTAGTCGCTGTAGTCCCTCAGCCATAGCACCAATCCGATCACTTTCCTTGCATCGTAACTCTTTAGCTCCGTGTAGTACGGTCTGACCTTTGGCACAACTTGCAGCTATAAATATTGCTGGAAATTCATCTATCGCTAATGGCACTGTTGCTGCAGGGATATCAATTCCTTCTAATTCTGCATGCTTAACATAAATATCAGCGACTAATTCTTCACCACATATGCGCTTGTTGGTTAGCTTAATGTTTGCGCCCATGCGCTTTAAGATTTCAATGACACCCGTACGAGTAGGGTTAATCCCTACATTTCTGATAAATAATTCCGCGTTAGGAATGATGGTTGCTGCCACAATAAAAAATGCTGCTGATGAGATATCTCCCGGAACGACAATGTCGGTGCCTTGGCATTCGCTTTGCGCATTAATCACGATAGTATTATCTGATTTATGTATAGGGTATGAAAAAGCAGTCAACATTCGTTCAGTATGATCACGTGTCACACCAGGCTCAATCACTCGTGTTTCACCCTGGGCATAAAGACCGGCTAACAATAAACACGATTTTACCTGCGCACTGGCTTCAGGCATTTCATAAGTAATACCATGTAGAACTTGTCCTCCACGTATGGATAACGGTGGCTTACCACTGTTGGTTATTACTTGAGCGCCCATCTGCTGCAAGGGTCGGCTCACACGCTCCATGGGTCTTTTCACTAGACTTTGATCCCCCGTTAACTCGCTATCAAACGGTTGTGCAGCCAAAATACCCACCATGAGGCGCATTGTGGTTCCTGAATTACCACAATTGATGATTTCCTTAGGTTTTTTTAACCCGTACTTACCTACACCGTGAATCAATACACGCTGTGAAAAAGGCCCTTCAATCCTAACGCCCATCGATTGAAATGCATGCAACGTTGCCAAACAATCCTCGCCGTCCAAAAAGCCACTAACCGTAGTCGTCCCTTTAGCAATAGCTCCGAGCATAATGGCACGATGAGAAATCGATTTATCACCGGGTACGGTAATATCACCTTTAAGTGAGCTTACAGGGTTACTGATAAAGTGATGCGAACTCATTGGCGAACTTCCTCTGAAAAATCTTACATAATTTTTAATAAGTGACTGAACGCCGGCCATTGGCATTTGTTATATAAGCGCGCACAACGTGCGGTATCCTTGCATTACAAAAAAAACGGGCTCTGGCAGTGAGCGCTCCTTTTTGAAAAAGAGAGATGAAGGAAGCGTTTATAAAGGCATTAAACAAACTCCTCCTAACCTCCCTTTTTATCAAAAGGATGGACTTTATCCGTTGTCTTGAGACGCTTCCTCAATATCTGCGATTTCATCATCGTCCTGAATATCTTCTATTCGTTGCATCCCGACGACATGCTCACCAGAACTCACATTGATCAAGCGCACACCTTGTGTATTACGACCAATAATAGATAGTTCACTCACCTTAAAACGCACTAAAGTACCTTGATCGGTGATAAGCATCGCTTGGTCTTGATCAGTGACTTGTTGAGCGCGAACAACTTTACCATTACGCTCGCTCACTTGAATCGAAATAACCCCTTGACCACCACGACCCGTCACTCGATACTCTTCAACATCTGTCCGTTTGCCATAACCGAACTCAGTTGCTGTCAAAATAGTACCGCCTGGATAAGCAACAACTAACGAGATTACCGATTGATCTTTACCCAAGCGAATCCCGCGAACGCCTCTAGCGGTTCGCCCCATTGGCCTTACTAAAGTTTCAACAAAACGAATGACTTTTCCAGCATCAGAAAACAGCATAATGTCTTTGCTACCATCGGTGATATCAACACCAACCAGACGATCGCCCTCATCCAAATCAACCGCGATAATGCCATTAGATCGTGGCCGCCCGAAAGCAGTTAGCGGTACTTTTTTAACCGTACCGAGTTTCGTTGCCATGAAGACAAAATAACCATCCTGATACTCGCGCACTGGCAACATAGCAGTAATCGCTTCATTTTCAGCCAATGGCAAAATATTAATGATGGGTTTACCACGCGAGATACGACTTGCCAATGGTAATTGATATGCTTTTAACCAGTACAATTTACCATGATTAGAAAAACACAACAGCGTATCGTGCGTGCTAGCTATTATTAAGCGTTCGACAAAATCTTCTTCTTTAACATGGGTTGCAGATTTACCCTTCCCGCCCCGTCGCTGCGCTTGATATGAAGTAATGGGTTGGTATTTCACATAACCCTGATGGGACATAGTTACCACAACATCCTCTTCGGTAATCAAATCTTCAATGGTTAAATCTTCTTGTGAAGCGGTGATTTCGGTTCGTCGGCCATCGCCAAATTGCGCTCTCATTTCCAGCAGTTCATCACGTATCACTTGCATCAAACGTTCAGGTGAACCCAAGATATCAAGTAACTCTTTGATAACGAGCAATAGCTCTTCAAATTCACCCAGAATTTTATCTTGTTCCAACGCCGTTAAACGATGAAGACGTAATTCAAGAATTGCTTGAGCTTGTAATCCTGATAAACGGTAACCATCGGCAGTTAATCCAAAAGACACATCCAAATCATCCGGACGAGAGGCGCCATCACCGGCTTTCTCTAACATTCTTAGCACCATGCCCGGTTGCCATAAGCGTGCCATTAACCCATCTTTTGCCTCTTGTGGTGACGGTGATTTTTTGATCAAGGCAATCATTTCATCAATATTTGCCAGTGCAATACCTAATCCTTCCAACAAATGCGCCCGATTACGTGCTTTCTTTAACTCAAAAATACAACGACGAGTAACCACTTCGCGTCGATGTTTGATAAAATACTCTAAAATTTGTTTGAGATTAAGTGTTCTAGGCTGACCATCCACCAGGGCGACCATGTTTATACCAAACACATTCTGCATTTGCGTATGAGCATACAAGTTGTTCAGCATAACCTCAGCGACTTCACCACGTCTCAGCTCGATTACAACACGCATACCTTGTTTATCCGACTCATCACGAAGACCGGTAATCCCTTCTAATTTTTTTTCACGCACCAATTCCGCAATACGCTCAACCAGACGCGCTTTATTCACTTGATAAGGCAGCTCATGAATAATAATAGCTTGTTTACCCGAATGATCATCTGTTTCTATATCTGTTCTTGCGCGGATAGAAATCCGCCCACGTCCAGTGCGGTAAGCCTCGATAATACCTGCGCGTCCATTAATAATAGCCGCCGTTGGGAAGTCTGGGCCTGGAACAATCGCCATGAGATCATCGATACTAATCTCAGGATCAGCCATCACTGCAACACAAGCATCAATGATTTCAGTCAAATTATGAGGGGGGATATTGGTCGCCATCCCTACGGCAATACCAGAGGAACCATTGACTAATAAATTAGGGATTCTTGCAGGAAAAACCACGGGAGCAAATTCTGTTTCATCGTAGTTAGGACTAAAATCAACGGTTTCCTTTTCTAAATCAGAAAGTAATGCATGAGCTACCTTTGACATTCTAACTTCGGTATATCGCATCGCCGCTGGTGCATCACCATCTACCGAACCAAAGTTACCTTGTCCATCAACCAGCATATAACGCATCGAAAAATTTTGTGCCATACGAACAATCGTATCGTATACAGCAGTATCACCATGAGGGTGATATTTACCAATCACATCCCCGACCACACGGGCTGATTTTTTATAGGGTTTATTCCAATCATTACCCAATTCGCTCATCGCAAACAGAACACGCCTATGTACAGGTTTTAAACCATCCCGCACATCTGGTAGCGCACGTCCAACGATGACACTCATCGCATAATCAAGATAAGACTGTTTTAACTCGTCTTCAATGTTAACCGGAGTGACTTCTTTAGCTGAATAACCCATGGTTAGAACGCGTCCTTCTGCAATGAAATATAAATAAAATTAGTCAGACAGAATAGCATAAACCCCTGTTTAAATGAATGAGCAGAATTAACCTAAATTACTAGACAAAAAGATTACAAAGAGGAATAATTTACACCACCCTGCATTACAAAATAAGTCCAAGCAAATTTGCCTTGAGATTGACTGTATGTGGTCATTTTTATATAGTTCTGCAACAATAGAGGTATGCCCGAATAATCAGGAGCTCCCCCATGACAAAAAAAAGCGCGCTCATCAGTATAAATGGCCATGAGTCAATCGATTTACCAATCTATACCCCAACCCTAGGTAAAGATGTCGTTGACATTAACAAGCTTGGAGAAGCCGGCGTATTTACCTACGACCCTGGTTTCATGTTCACAGCAGCTTGTGAATCTAAAATCACCTTCATTGATGGTGAAAAAGGGATATTGCTTTACCGTGGATATCCAATTGAACAATTGGCGGAAAAAAAGGATTTTCTAGACGTCTGCTATTTATTGCTTAACAGCGAACTCCCAAATGCCAATGAAAAAACACAATTTGTCAGCCAAATTAATAATCACACGATGGTCCATCAACAAATGTACCAATTTTTAAATGGATTTCGCAGAGATGCTCACCCGATGGCTATCATGGTGGGCATTGTTGGCGCACTATCTGCTTTTTACCATGAAACAATGGATTTGAATAAACAGGACGATCGTTACACCTCTGCCATTCGCCTCATTGCCAAAATGCCAACTTTAGCAGCGATGAGTTATAAATACTCGATTGGCCTACCCTATATGTATCCCCTCAATAAAATGTCTTATGCGGAAAATTTCCTTCATATGATGTATGGCGTTCCTTCTGAAGACATCGTTCCTAATCCAATTATCGTTAAAGCGATGGACACTATTTTTACCCTACATGCTGATCATGAACAAAACGCTTCAACGTCAACGGTTAGGCTTGCGGGTTCAACAGGGGCTAATCCCTTTGCTTGCATTTCAGCAGGCATTGGCGCGCTATGGGGTCCTGCGCATGGGGGAGCAAATGAGGCCTGCTTAAACATGCTGAAAGAGATTGGCGATGTCAGTAAAATCAATCATTTTATCAAACGTGCAAAAGATAAAGACGACCCATTCCGATTAATGGGATTCGGACACCGCGTTTATAAAAGTTATGATCCACGAGCAAAGGTCATGCGTGAAACATGTCACAATGTGTTAAAGGCTGTAGGCGCCCAAGACGAACCATTGTTCAAATTAGCCATGGAATTGGAGCGTATCGCATTAGAAGATGAATATTTTATAGATAAAAAACTCTATCCAAATGTGGATTTCTACTCAGGAATTACTTTAAGCGCCATCGGAATCCCTTCCAACATGTTTACGGTCATTTTTGCGTTAGCACGAACGGTTGGGTGGATGTCACATTGGATGGAAATGACGGCCAGCAAATCCAAAATTGGCCGTCCACGGCAACTTTATACCGGTGAAAAACATCGTGATGTTAAATAGCGAAAGGATACGCTGACGTCCCAGCCTCCTTAGCCCACGAAGGAGGCTTGGGAAATGATCCCGTATTTAGCTGCGCTGCGTACGGGATAATGTGTCCAGGGGTTATAAAGAAACGACTAAAATCATTGATAAGCCCTTTAATTATCCTAATATAATCACAACCGTATTAAATCACACCTCTGCTTTGATCATCTTTAAGGCACGGAGCCAACCTTGGTAATCAGACATCATCGTTAACGGATCACCGTCTGCTAGAAACTGTTTGTCTCCACTACTGTTTTCCTGCAACGATTGCAAATTTTCTACAGCGCCAACCCCCAGCGCTGCAAGCATGGCGACACCCAAAGCTGTCGCCTCAATGTTATCCGGGCGTTCCACGATTAAACCACACTGTGAAGCTAGAAATAGCAAAAACCATTGATTGGCTGCCATGCCACCATCCACTCGCAGTCGTGACAGTGTGATACCACTATCTTCACGCATGCAAGCCAGTACATCCCGTGTTTGATAACATACACTTTCTAATGCAGCACGCGCGAAATGAGCGCGATTACTCGTGCGAGATAAGCCAATAATTGCAGCACCAGGGGTTGATAACCAGTGCGGAGCACCCAACCCAGTAAAGGACGGTATCAAATAGACACCATCGTTGCTAGCCAAACTCTGTGCCAACGACTCTGTATCACTGGGCTTACTAATTAAATGTAATTCGTCACGTAACCACTTCACCGTAGTTCCAGCTTGGTACAAGCTACCTTCTAATCCATAAATCGTTTTTCCTTGCGTTTTATAGGCAATCGTTGTTAATAATTTATGTTTTGATTGCACTGGCTTGATACCGGTGTTTAATAGTAAAAATCCACCTG